>DASYZW010000239.1:0-5355 GCA_035945915.1 Verrucomicrobiia bacterium
GCCAAAGCCCATGCCGGCGACGCCGCCACAGACGATTCGAAACGCAGCTTGCTCCTTCGCCGTCAAATTGGCGAAGCCACTAACATATTCAACGGCCAAAAAGCCTGTGCGGGAAACCGTCAGTGCGATGAGTCCACAAGTCAACGCGCTGGCGGTTGCTGTAGCGAGCCCGACTCGCCACGCTATATTCAAAAATGGCAGCAATTTAACAAAGAGCGCGCTATAAACAGTCCATAACGGATAGGCGGGCGGATTTGGAACGCCCAAATACATCGCTGACGTGGCAAAAATGCCGGAAAAATTGAGGTCATTTTCGGGTGCGAGCGTAGCTAAATAGACTGCAAACGAAAGCAATGAGGTAATCCCAAAGCTCGCCCAGTCCGGCTTCTGAAAGAAGGCGGGTTTATTCGATATTTGCATCGATCCAGTATCCTAATTACGTTCCGAATCAGTAGACACCGGGCATCGCAAATTTGTATGAAGGGCTAAATTAAGCTGCCCTCCTAATCTTGCTCGCCAAATCTTAGGAACCGCGTGATTACGTAAGGCCTTTACTCCGTTTGCAACATTAAACAGGAATCGTTCACCGTGTTTTCCGGCAATCAAATGACTTTCAAAATCCTGGGTCCCAGGAGGCGGACAAGATTTTGCAGAATCGCATAGCGGAAATGAGGCGGCCGGCTGTGCGTGAAGAGCCAGGCGTTGTATTTCAAAATTCGATTGGAATAATGTCGGGCATTGTACAGCAGGACTCGCGAGGGAATGGGGCGGCCTTTTAAGTGTTTTGTTCGATCGAATTGAACACGGATTCCCTTGGATTTTGCCAGCAACGCCAGGTTCCGTTTTCGTTGCGCATTTTCCAGCGCCCAGCGCCACCCCGCACGGTCTATTCGCGTTGATTCGCGTTCGGCTCCCTGGAAACCGCGGACCTGGGCGATCACGTTTGCAGATTGGGCTCCGCCCCCCTGCAGCGCGAGCCTGAACCAAAAATCCCAGTCTCCCGTGTAATAGGAATTGGGGTCAACGCCGCCAATTTGCTTTGCTGTCTCGACCGAAAACAGATTTCCCGGGAACATCAATATGAAGTCCTGGTCGGCCATTTCGACAAGGTCCAATTCGCGCCAACCGTTCCAGTCCGCGGATGCCGTTGATATGACGCTACCCATTCGGTCCACCGTAGATGTAAGGCCATGATAGAAAGAGCGCCCGGGCGCGGATTTGGCCAGGTCCAGCATGGTCTCAACAAAATTGGGGAGCAATAAGTCGTCATCGTGCAGGATGGAAAGCCAGGGTGTACGGCAGTTTTCGATGCAGGCATTCCAGTTATCGAACAGCCCCCGATTCTTTGGATTGCGGAAGTATTCGATTTTGCCGCCGAATTCTTTCAAGACATAATCCCGCAGTGCGGGGTCCGGGCCGCAATCCTCAAGTACAATCACTTTTACCGGCGCGGATTGCGCAAGGTCGCTGCCAATGGCCTTAAGGATAAATTCGCGCCGGCTGTAAACGGTGACGGCGATTGTGATTTCGTGTTGATTCAAGGGCGCGGGCGGTTTCTTTTGGCCGTAAAGTTGCGGCTTCCAAAAACACAGTCAAGCGTCAAAGGGCGGGAATTCAAAGTTAACCCGCGATGGATTCGGCAATTGCAAAATCCGCCGGGAAAAGATACGCTCAAATTGGACAGATGAATTCTTCCTCACAAAAGCACTTTTACTGGCTTGATTGGTTCCGGTTTTTGGCGGCTTTCGAAGTGATGGCATATCATGCGCGCGCTCATGTTTGGGCGCATTACGATCAATTGCAGGCAAACAGCAAAAATTGCCTGACGTGGGTTTTCTTCGAGGCCACTCATTGGGGTGGCCAGGCGGTCATTCTATTTTTTGTGCTGAGCGGTTTTCTTGTGGGAGGAAAAGTCCTGGAGCGGAGCCTGGACAGGTCTTTTGACCTCCAAGCCTATGTCCTCGACCGTGTCACGCGGATTTACGTTCCGCTGCTTCCAGTCCTGGCCGTTTCTGGAATTGTCGGGTACATCATCGGGGGACAACCCATTTCGATTTCAAGTCTCCTGGGAAATTTGACGGCTATGCAATCGGTTTGCGCCCGATCTTATGGTGGAAACCTGCCGCTATGGTCCTTGTCATACGAAAGCTGGTTTTATGTCTTGGGCGGGCTTGGAGCGGTCCTGTTATGCGGCAACGGCCGGGCAAAAATGATTTCGTTGTGCGGGATGATGTTTGTGCTCGCCCTGTTTACGCGGCTCCAGCCCTGGTACTTGTTTTGCTGGCTTTTGGGAGCGTTCAGTTATCTGCTCGTTTTGGCGGATGTTCTCCCGTCACTGGTTTTTGCGGGCGGCGTTGCCATGGCGCTGTTTGGCCTTGGGTTCTCTGAGTATATTTCAGCGCATCAGGGTTCGTTCGGCGATTTTCTTTCGTCCGGTCATGTGGCCTATATGATATTCAGTTTGGGTGTGGCCCTGATTTTTCCATTCGTGGCCAGGCGAGTTCCCGGTTCAGCCGCGATGCGGCGATTCGAGCAAACCGGCGGGAAACTGGCCGCTTTTTCCTACACGCTTTACCTGACGCATTACACGGTGATCTCCCTTTGGTCGAAATTCAGGCCTGAAAAATTTACGACAGTGGATGTCCATTCGTTTTTCTGGTTTATCATCGTGTCGCTTTCATGTCTGGTGTTCGCCTATGTCCTTTATCTGCCATTTGAGGCGCAGACATCCAGGGTCAGAGGCTGGCTGAAGCAACGTGTCCAGGGCCGTGATGGCACGATGGGGCGAGGGCAGGGCGCGTTCCCCGCGCGCGGCATTGCCGCCGCCACGGGTCCTGCCGCAAAAGAGGAATGAGCGCGCGATAGCGGGGATGGCCCGCCGGGCAGTCACCGGGGCGTCAAGCAAGTGGATTATTTGCGGTATCACAACCTGTTTGCTAATTTTTCCCTTTTAATTTTAGCGGACCGAGCGATGATTGTCCCATGTCTGAAGCTCAGTCGTTCTGGATCAAATATGATGGCGAGGCCCTGGCGGACCACACGATTGACGTTGAGGACCTTGCCCCCGCGGTATTGGCGCTGCCGGCCTTGATCCAGGAAACCAACCGCATCGTCAATAACGATGACGCGAGGATCTCAGTCAGGATACAGGCGCCCACGGCGGGTAGCTTTGAGATTTGTTTTTCCGTGTCAAGCGATGCCGCCGCGGCGCGGGTTGATTTGTTTGATTCCCCGGGCGTCAGCGCATTGACAAATACGACGAATCTTTTGTGGTGGGGTATGTCCGGTGGCGCGGATCTGACGGACGGATTGGTCAGCTTTATCCGTTTTATGAAAACCGGAAGGGTGAGAAGGACCACCCCAATCAATGATATCCTGGTTGAGATTGAGACCGACACTGACAGCGTAAAAATCCCGCAAACGGTTTGGGAATTATATCAATCCGAGAAAGTGCGCGCGGCGTTCTATCAGGTTTTGAAACCTTTGGGAAACGAGGGAGTGGATAAAGTCGAGTTTAGAAATCAGACCGGACAAACCGCCGAAGTTACCAGGGACGAGGCCCGGTATTATTGGCCGCAATCCGAGCAGATGGAATCGTTTGAAGAATTTCCGCCGCGCGAGACGTTCGTGAATGTCGTTTTGCTTTGGTTTCGGGACGGGAATAAATGGAGATTCAGCGAAGGCGGCAATGAATGGTGGGCGGAAATCAAAGACCAGGATTTCATTGAGTCCCTGCTCAAGGGCGAACAAACCATTTCAGCAAACGATTATCTGAAGGTTCGGCTCAAACAAACCCAAACGCGGCATGGGGCGGTCATTCATTCCGATTACGAAATTCTGAAAGTCCTGGAACACAAAAAAGTGCCGCAGCAGATGCAATTGTCGGCCGCAAAGAGATCATCCCGCCAGTAAGGGGCTTCCAGGCCATTCATTGTCCGGCTGCCGGTTGCGCCTGATACGGTCCGTGCGCGGCCCATTCCCAAAGGTCGTCAATTCGTTCCGGGCGTCCTCTTTTTCCAATAGGCGGCTGGCTACTTTATCTTTGCCGGATGAGCCGTCAGGTTCGCGGTGGCCTCGGCTAATTGAGCATCCCCGGATGAATCGGCGGGCAGGGCGCCGGACTGGAAGGCGGGGTACAGATTGTTCCAGATTGCGCTCATCTCACCCGAAAAATTTCCGGTGTCGGCCGTGATGGCGATGACGGCGTCCTTATCGGGGATGACGACGCAAAGCTGGCCGTGCGCGCCGTCACCGCGGAAAGCGTTGTGGGTGCAGCGCCAGAATTGGAAGCCGTAACCCTGGCGCCAATCGATGCCAATGGTGGAGTGGCCCTCGCCGTCGTTGCGAATCTGTTTGCGCGTTGCCTCTTTGACCCACTTTTTGGGAATGAGTTGGTGTCCGTTCCATTTGCCTTTTTGCAGGTAAAGCTGGCCGAACTTGGCGATGTCTTCGGTGCACAGGTACAGGCCGTAGCCGCCGAGGGAATATCCTTCCGCGCTGGAATCCCACCGCGGGTTGACGATTCCCAACGGTTCAAATAACCGGGGTTTGAGGTAATCGAGCGTGGTTTGTCCGGTGACTTTGGTCACAATGGCCGCGAGCGTGTACGCTCCCATGGTGTTATACAAAAAATGTGTTCCCGGTTTGTAAATAAACGGGTGGGCAAGGAAATCTTTTACGGTTGGCCCGTTCGGCCCGTGCTTCGGTTCCGTGGCCTGGCCGCTGCTCATCGTGAGCAGATCGCGGACTGTGACCGCCTTGAGATTGTCTGAAGGATTGGCCGGGGCGTCGTTTGGAAAAAACTTCAGGATGGGATCGTTGAGGCTCAGCTTTCCCTCCGAAATGGCCAGTCCGATCGCGGTGGAATTGAAGCTTTTGCTGAGGGACCACAGGACGTGGGGTTTGTTTGGCGCTTCGGGTTTCCACCAGGCGTCGGCAATGACATAGCCGTGCCGCACGAGCATGAAACTATGGAGCGTGTCGATTTTATCCGCTGCTTCGACAAATTGGACGATCGCCTCCGACGAAACGCCCTGGGCCTCGGGGGTGCTGCGCGGGAGGGTGTGCCCGCATATTCTGAGTCGTTGGTATCGGCGGCGATGCCGGTTGTGCCAATTCCCAGCAATGGAATCAAGGCGCCGGCGATGGTCGTTCCTGTCTTTGTCCGTGCCATAATTTTTTGGAATCGATTCATATCGGTAGTCCAGTTGCCCAACTTGCGCCAAATGTCATTCCTGCAAGGATGACAAGCTTGCCCGGATAAAGCCATGGATGCTCGTGTTAATAGCGGCCCGCCGAATGGCCATAGGCGCCAGGCGCAAAAATAATTTTGCCGCCGGTTTCCTGTTTAAGCCA
>DASYZW010000240.1:0-2694 GCA_035945915.1 Verrucomicrobiia bacterium
TCCACGGCGAACGGCCTCATAACCGGTCCGTAAAAAGGAATGCGCACCTGGCAGCCGTGCGAATGCCCGGCAAGCATCAAATCAAATTTCCTGCCATCCAGCCTTTTTACCCATGCCGGGTAATGAAACATCAAAAGGTTATAGGTTCCCGGTTTGGGAGCCGGTGACGGATGTTTTGGCGTCATGTGCGCAACACCGATGAGATTTATCTTTCCGTTCGCGATGGTTGTTTGCTCGTCTACCAGCCATGCTCCTCCGGTTGAAGCAAAGCATTTTGCGATATTCGTAAAGGAAACGTTGCTCGCATAATCGTGATTTCCGGGAACGCCGTACAAGGGCGCTTGGATGCCGGAGAGGAGTTCAAGTGATTCGGTCAAAAATTTCGCCTCCTCCAGGATATCACCGGTAAAGCAGACAAAATCCGGCGAGAGCGAATTGATCATTTCGACGACAGAACGGGTATGAGCACGGTCACCCTTATGGTGGAGATCGCTGAAATGTACGAACCGGTGTGTGGGATTATCGTTCAAGCGCAGTTGCGTGAGCTTGACCCATTGCGGTTCAACCAGGCGGGCATCGGCGCCCAAGGCAAATGGCGTTGCCAGCAATCCCGTAACGATGAATTTGCGTCGGCTGAATTTCATGACCCGATTATAACGGTAAGTGATTGTTTGCCGCCTGTCCACCGTCACTATTTGTAGGGCGACACCGGAGGTCGCGCTGTGTGCGGTACCATGACTATTTTTTGACCGGGGAGTATGGCCGGTTTCTGGTTTTGCTGGATTTCCTTATAAAATGGCCTAATTTTGCGAAAAATGGGCGCGGAAAAATTCCTTAGTATTTTATTTGACTTTAGCTGAGTTTATGCTAAAACGGTTGCGCTTCGTTCATTATGAACGGTGTCGGTGTCAACATGACAGATTGTCCGAAATTGAACAGAAAACGACATTCAGTGCTCCTGCCCGTAGCAGAACCTCCCACTTGTCCCTTTTGAACAGGCGCAGTGTATTATGAATCCGACCAGACTGTTTGTAGGCAACCTTTCGTATCAAACAGGGGAAAATGACCTACAGGACTACTTCGCCCAGGCGGGCGCAGTGACTTCCGTGAACCTCATGCTCGACAAGATGACCGGCAAATCGCGCGGTTTCGCCTTCGTTGAGTATGCTTCAGCGGAAGAAGCTCAAAAGGCAATCGACCAGTTCCACAATAAGGAATTCCAGGGCCGTCCCATCACGGTAAACGTTGCGCGTCCCCGCGAGGAACGCCCGGCGCGTTTTGGCGGTGGCGGAGGCAACCGCGACAGCCGCGGCGAACGCTCAGACTATCGCGGCGAACGACGCGATCGGCGCTAATTTAGCGCGAATTATTTTTGCAGCGGGCCTGCGATTTTTATCGCCGGCCCGCATTTTATTTTGGCGCAGCCAAAAAATTGGTGGATGGGCACGCATGATACACAACCTGTTGCGGATTTTTCGGGCTGGCATCGGAATCTTTAGGAGTTGACTCGCTGAATGTTTGGCGCCCCGTCCACACAAATCGAAATTTCATCGCGCGCCAAATTTAGTTTGACCAGATTGCGCATGAGCTTTATTTTGAGTTGAAAGATTATGGCAGAAACTCCGCAACCGCCAGTTCCTCCCGGTGTGCCCGGTGGCCCGGTCACCCCAATGAAAAAGTCCACGGGCAAGGTCCAGCCCAAAAAGGAAACTGTCCGAATCACTTTACCGCCCAAGCCATCGGCGGCGCCGACAATTAAGTTGCCGACGCTGCCTCCGGGCGGTCCGACCGGTGCGCCAGGCGGCA
This sequence comes from Verrucomicrobiia bacterium, assembly GCA_035945915.1. Classification (GTDB taxonomy): domain Bacteria; phylum Verrucomicrobiota; class Verrucomicrobiia; order Limisphaerales; family UBA11358; genus UBA11358. Next base: position 1,807 of record DASYZW010000240.1, read on the forward strand.
TTCCGGGCGCTGCTCCCGCGGTTGCGCGTCCCCCTGTGGGAACCGCTGCTCCGATAGCGTCTCAGCGTACGACCACTGCGGCACCACTTGCGACGGCCGCGGCCGTCGCAGCGGCTTCAGCCGCCCAAGCCGCCCAAGCCGCCGCGGCACGTCCGGCGCCTGCAGCCGGGAGAGTCGCCATTGCCCCTGTTGTCGTGGCCGCAGCCAGTCCGGTGGACACGGTGCTGGCCATCGCCGCCGCAGTTGCCGGGGTCGCGGCCATCGGCACGACAGTTTGGATGATGGTCATGCTCAATACCGCTCTCCAGTCTTAAAGGAAGATGGTTTGAATTGAATTTGATTTATGGCCTCGCCTTTGATCGTTACGCTCACGCAGGAAAATTTTGAAACGGAAGTTTTGAAATCGCCCAGGCCGGTTCTCGTGGACTTTTGGGCGGAATGGTGCGGCCCGTGCAAAATGATCGCTCCGCTGCTGGATGAACTGGCGACGGAATACGACGGCAAAGTGAAAATCGGCAAGATTAATACCGACGATCAGCAGCAACTGGCTTCGCAATACGGCGTCAGTTCCATTCCCACGTTGTTATTCTTCAAAAACGGCCAGGTCGTCAACCAGATGATTGGCGCGCGCGGCAAGCGCGATTTCAAGGCGGCGCTCGACAGCGTGGCGGCGAGTTAAAAATAGTTTTTATCGCCCGGGTTTTGATTTAACTTGCGCGGGTGATTTTTACCCCGGGCCAACTGAACCGCCGCGCGGAGCTCTATTACCAGCTTGGTTCCATGATCAGCGCCGGGGTGCCGCTGATGCAGGCATTGGAGATGGCGGGAAAAAGCGCGTCGCTCCGCGGCTCCAGAAAAAGCATTTCGGAAATATTGGGGCACATGCAA
>DASYZW010000241.1:0-5684 GCA_035945915.1 Verrucomicrobiia bacterium
CCTGGGTTTGATTCCGGTCGTTTCCGGCAGCGCGGCGATTTTAACGGTGACCTCGCTTGCCAACAGCGGACCCGGCTCGTTGCGAAACCAGGTGGCCGCCAGCGCCGCTGGCGATACCATCCAATTTTCCATCACTGGCACGATTAACCTTTTATCAGCCATCAATATCCCTCATTCACTGGTCGTCCAGGGGCCGGGACCGGCTGCGCTGACCATTGACTGCGGCAATCATGACCGGGCATTTATTACCGCAGACACCGTGGTTCTTTCCGGTATGACCATTCGCAATGGCCTGGCCAGGGGCATCAACGGTCCCGATGGCGGCCCCGGCCAGGACGGGTTGGTCGGTACTGATGCCGAGGGCGGGGCGATTTTGGATACCAATAGCCCCAGCGATTGTTTAGTTCTCATCAATTGCTGGTTGGATTCCAATATGGCCATTGCGGGAAATGGCGGCAACGGTGGAAACAATGCTCCCAATGTTCCCATGGTCGGCAACGGAGGCCCTGGCGGACTCGCATCTGGCGGAGCCGTTGAATTTGTCGGGGTCTTGACCAATGTTGACTGCACTTTTTCTCACAATCGCGTCATCGCCGGAAATGGAGGCAATGGGGGAACAAATCTGTTTTTTGCGGATGCCGGCGGCGGAGCCGGGGCCGTCGGAGGGGACGCTGGTGGCGGCGTCATGGATTCGCCCAACCTTGCCTCGAGTTATAATTGCACGTTTTCCGGCAACTCGGCATCCGGCGGCGCGGGAGGCGCCGGCGGGGGAAACGGCCCGACTGTTACTCCCGGTCCTGGTGGCCACGGCGGCGGAGGCGGCAGAGGACTTGGCGGCGCAAGCACAGTCTTTTTCGCCCGCTATTTTTGCTGCACAATTGTCTCCAACTCAGCCTTTGCCGGAGCCGCCGGTTCGGGCGGAAGCGGCCTGCCTCCGGGTGCCGGCGGTACAGCAGGTTACGGTGTCGGCGGCGCAATTTATCAATACACCATAAGCTGCAACGATGATATCGCCAATACCATTCTGGCGGACAATTATGCCGATTCGGCCGCCTCAAACTACCTCGCAGGCTTTGCCGATGACGGCTATAATTTCATTGGTTCCGATGATTACCCGGGATGCCTATGGACCTCGTCCGTCCAGGTTGGGACCATTGCCTCGCCAATCCATCCGTTATTAGGCCCCCTGGCGCAAAACGGTGGCGGCGTTCCCACTCACGCAACCACGCTCACCAGCCCGGTCACCGATCAAGGTTTCAGCTTCGGTATCACAACGGATGAACGAGGCGCGCCTCGACCTTATGCTTGGGGTATTAAGGAGCCGTCCGGAGGCGACGGAAGTGACATCGGCGCATTCGAATTGGGCAGCGCGAGTTTGGGCGCCGCCGCAAGTGGCAACGGCAGCGGCGTGGTGCTCTCCTGGCCCGCCTCCTATGGCGATTTTACGGCGCAATTCGCGACATCACTGCAAGGCCCAATTGCCTGGAGCGATGTGCCCGACACGCCGGCTGTGGTCGGAAATCAATTAGTGGTTACAAACTACCCAAACGATTCTCCGACATTTTACCGGCTAATTGTCCATTGACGCAGATGGCTGAGAGTCAAGCCTTCGCCGAGTGTGCCTTCAACAATTATCCAACGATCGTAATTCAATCCCTGGCCCTGCCCGGGCAATCGGCGCATCGCCGCAGAAATGCGCCAGCCAGGATTAAATAATCCGTCTATGACCTGCGGGATCATTTCGAATTCTTATTAAAGTTCCGGAAAGATTTTCGCCAGGGTCAATTGCGTTTGCCAAATCCCAATTTTAGTTTGGCCCTTTTTTTGGTCAAAACTGTATTGCGGCAACCTGCCGTCATTCCTACTCGATGGCCGCATCAGAACTGATACGCACGCTAATCTCGAACGGCGTTTGCGGGCTGGATGCCACTACCCGGCTTATGGCATCCGCGAAGTAACCCCATTCTCCGGGCCCTGTGAAGTATTGACCTTGCCCGCCCCCCGACATTCCCACAAGCCCGTTGCGCCTCAGAACTACTCCCTCATCAATGTGGTACATCTGCGAAACGGTCAGTTGCCGGCCCCGGATTAGACAAACTACCAGTTTGACTCCCGTTAAGTCTTCGTCCCGGAATGCATGAAACTCAAAGCCGCCTGAATTTGGCTCGGGAGCGATGGCATAATGCCTGAGCAATTCTACGACATTAGTCGCCTCCAATTTTCCGCCCTTGAAAGCCGCTATTTTTTCAGAAAACTCATGAGTGGGTTTGACGCTGTCATCCGCCCATTTAATGGCCGTGACCCATGCTGCCTGCTCAGGTTTAACATGAGTTGAGGCTTCTGTGGGCAACGGCAACTGCGGTTGATGATGTGCCTGCCGCCAAACATTGATGCATTCAATGCGTTGCTGATCTCGGACTTTGCGCGTTGTTGAAAAATTAAAAGCGTATCGATTGGTGAAGAGTTCAGTCAGGATCAACCCTGCCATATCACAGGCGCGCGGATTGAAAAAATCCTTTCCTTTCATCGACCCGCTGTAACCCATCTGCTCCTGGGTGTCTCCGAGTTCATTGACCAGAAGCGCTTCGATTGCGGCCCGGGTTGCCGGCGAATTGGTCACCCACCCGTCGAGTGATTCCGGGTCAAAGTCCAGAATAATGGCAATGCGGGTGCCAATCGTCCGCCGGTGCATTCCCTGCGCGAGCGCGGCGATCGCCTCGGGCGAGTCGGACCTTGCAAGAAAGTCGGCTATATTGCGTCCGTCGTCCTCCCAGGGATTTGGTGAACGGTATCTATTCCATTCGCCCATCATCGCTGTGACGGCGGTTTCCTGGTTCGTCCGTTTAATGACATAAGCTGCGGCAATCCGGACGTCCAATGCCGGAGAATTCGTCATTTCCCGGGTCAGGAAATTAACGGATTCCGGCCCGCCAATTGCGCCCAACTGTTCAACGAGTTCCGACTGAATCCACTCGTTGGTTGCGGCTTGTATTCCTAAAATCAACGCTGGAACCGCTGCGTCCGGATACTTGCGGCACAGATTCTTTGCCTCATCGGGCGCATCATTTCCGGGCGACGAAACCTCGTCAACCAGCATTTGTTTCTCTCCCTTTTTTTGAAATGCCGCCCACCAGGCTTCCGCCGCTTTTTTGGTTGCGGCCGCCATATCGTCCTTGGACGTATAGCTGGACGTGTATACGGGAACAAAAAATGACTTTCCCGTAATCCTCTTCAGTATCGCCTGGCAACAATCACCCACCGTCAAAACATTGTGCGAAAACACAAAATCCCTCCAATAGCCGACGGAACGCGTCAGAGTGGGATCATCCAGCGCGGCGATCAGTTGCGGTACTGCGGCATAACCCAGCCGAACCAGCCGATGCGCCGGAGTGTTCGTGTTGTTTCCGCCGGACCAGTCGTTGAAAATATCGCACTCGCCCGGTTGTGAATATTGGTGGCCGTTCTGGTCTCGCAATTCAAATATCAGTTCCCGCACTTGCGCGGCGACGGACAGTTGCTCCCGGTTAGTCTTCGCAATTTGCGCGTGCAATTCGTCCTCTGCAATCATTTTGCGAAGCATCTCCGAAGTCTGCGCGGCTCGTGCATGGTATTCGCTGTCCGGATAATTTGTCGCAATGGCATCGAACATCGCCAAAAGCTGCGGCCGGGAGAAGGACATATCACCAAAACACAATGTCGCGCGCCACATCTGGACACACGCGATGTCCTTTTCGATGAGCTCATGGAAAGTGTTGGTCGCTTCATATGGGTCGCCTCGTGTTCGACACATCTGCGACCGTTTATAAAGCCTCTCCGCCTCATTGGTCAGCCCGTTTCGCCAGCACGACCAGCCAAGCACAAACAACTCTGCCCGTTTCGCAAGAGTAGGGGCAAAGGCGAACGTTGACCAATAATCCCCCTCAGGCTGCGTTGGTTTCGCCGATTGTACAATTCGGTCAGCTTCGCCCTTTAAATCCAACGTCTTAAAGCCAACGTTTTTATAATCGTTGGTTTTGTTTTCGCAATTCGTCAGGGTTTCCTCCATCAAATCAATGGTGAGCACTCGAAAATCCGACCGGTTCGTCCACAGCAGGAAACCAAAGTCATCATCAGCTTTGGGCGGGGCTTCAGCGCCGGATTGTGTCCAGCCGCCATCGGCAATGCGCGCGTACGGGCAGCCGGCCACATCCGGAAAACCGAGCCCGCTGAACCATTTGAAATCCGGCTCTATTTTTGGACTCTCCGCCCTGGCGCTTAAAACCAGACCGGCAAAGCTCACAGTCATCGCAAGACCGGCCAGGAGTTGGCGTCGCTTTTTATTCACGCTTTTGAGATTTCAAATTCACAAAAAAGTCCCATTCACGATCGTAGGATTAAACTCCGCTGAATCAAAAAAGTTGCCGCCCGCACAGCAATCGGAGCTCGGCTTCTGTGGATTTGTTTCATATATTGCCATTGTGAATTCGGGCCAGGTTCACGGGGCATAAAAAGAAAACATCCGTCTAATGAACAATAGGGACACGTTTTACGTCCAAGCTGCATTCCTGTGAAAGCCAGAAAACTCATATATTTCACGCTGGTTTTGGGCGGCGCGCTGGCTTGCCGGGGCCTGCGCGCCGAAACTGTCACCAATTCGCCTGCCTGGACCAACTCTCCGGCGCTGATGAATTTAGCCAGGGCCGGTAATTTTTATGGGGCGGAAGTATTCTTTAACAAAAAGCGCGGCGCATTTCCGCCGGACGAACGCAACGCCGTCTTTCTCCTCGCCGCCCAATCGCTCAGTACAACCAATGCCGGCACGGCGCTCGAATTCATGAGCAGCATGTTGGACGATTACATTGCCGTATCGAATGGGATTACCTATCAGGACCATGGCATCACTTCCAAAAATGCGATCCCGTATTTAATCGAAAATTTAAAGGCCGATGTCGGTTTTGAAGAAACGATTGAGATCTTGCGTGAACTGACCCGCCGCAACGGAGGATTTGTCAATGGCAACGACTTCTTTTTTGTAAAGAATCCGCAGGCAGTCGTTGATTGGTGGAAGAATTGGTGGCGGCAAGATCAGGAGCGGCATCCAATCTTTGATGCGGACCTGGAAATGCTTCTGCGAGGTGAGGTTCTCAAACTGGATGACAAAATTGTGCAAGCCAGCGTCGGCGTCCCGGACAAAACAGGGTATCTTAGATGGGATTCAGGCACGCGCTTCGTGCTTGAACATGATGGCCGGATGTATTCGGGTGAAGAATGGAAAGACCCTGACTCCGTATTCACCTTTTATTATGGGCATTTTCCCGGTGGCGGCTTTAAAAGTGGCGGCTATTTTCCTCAAATGGGTGACGATGTGCTTCGTATTCGAGGCGAATATCTGACCAAAGATTTGTTTTCAACCAACGAACCGCCGCAGGGGGACATCCCCGGCGAAAGCTTTCCGATGCAGGAAATATTTTCTGAAACGATTCAAGGAACAGATATTGCCATCAAGGTCGAAATTGCCACAAAAAATAAAGCATTGATAACGGCCCTGAAAGAAGGATTGAATGGGCAATGATATTCTCCACAAAAACCAAACAACTCTACTGCCTTGCGCTGCTGTTGGTTTTATTCCTGGCGGGGTGCGCCAGTGGTAATTTTAGTGTCGTGGCGGATAGGTCGAAGTTGGCGAAGACTCACCGCATCGTGGC
>DASYZW010000242.1:0-3600 GCA_035945915.1 Verrucomicrobiia bacterium
CCCGCCAGGATGCGGCGATCGTCAAATCGATACACGTCCTGGATCGGAAAGCGCAACGGGCCGCCGTCGCGCCGGGCGGGAATTTCAAATTCATCCAGCGCTTCCACCGCGGTAGGACCGTCCCACCACGGCATATTGGGACTGCGCGAAACGATGTTTTCGCCATGCCGCGCCGCGATCGGAATAAATATTTTAGGCAGCACCCTGACATTCGTCAGCCATTGCCGGTATTCCGTTTCAATCCGCTCGAATTTCTTCTGGCTGTAGCTGGCCAGGTCCATCTTGTTGACCAGGACCGCGACCTGGCTGATTCCCAGCAGGCTTAAAAGGTAGCCGTGACGACGGGTGTTTTCCTGGATGCCTTCCAATGCGTCGATCAGCAGGACCGCCGCATGCGCGCCCGCGGCCCCGGTGACCATGTTCTTCAGGAACTCCTTATGGCCGGGGGCGTCAATGATCACGTATTGCCGTTTCGGCGTTTTGAACCAGATTTGGGTCGTGTCGATCGTCACGTTTTGATCGCGCTCCGCCTGTAACGCATCCATCAGGTTGGCCCATTCGAAGGGCGTGCCGCGGCGCGCCGCCGCCTGTTGCAACTGCTCAAGCCGCCCCTCGGGCAGCGAGCCGGTGTCGTTCATTAACCGGCCAATGAACGTGGATTTCCCGTGGTCCACGTGTCCGACGATGACAATTTTTAGTTGTTGCTCCAGCATGACTTTTTGAAACCGCTCTGCGTTGATTTACATGTACCCGTCCCGGCGCAGTTTCTCAAACGCATCCTCGCTTTCCTTGTCCTGGGCCCGGCCCGACCGCTCGGGCGTTTTGGTAGCCCGCAATTCAGCCACAATCTCGCGGACGGTGCTTGCTTTGGATTTTATCGGAAAGGTGCACGGCTGGCAGCCCAGGCTGCGATAACGCTCGCCGTTCTCGTTGGCGAAATAGAGCGGTATGACCGGAATATTCTCGCGCTCGATATATTCCCACACGTTCAATTCCGTCCAATGCAGCAATGGATGGATTCGAACATGCGCGCCGGGCTCGAAATCGGTTTTAAATTGGTCCCACAATTCCGGCGGCTGGTCTTCCACGTTCCATTCCATGTTTTTATCACGCGGGCTGAAGTAACGCTCCTTGGCCCGGGTAGGCTCCTCGTCGCGGCGGACTCCCACGATGACCCCGGTAAAATGATGCTCCTGCAGCACTTGTTGCAGCGCGTCCTTCTTCAACGTCCCGCAACATTCGACCCGGCTGGCTTTCCCGTTCGGCCACGTCGCCCCGCTCGCCAGGACCGCCTCATTTTTGCCGACGATGAGCTTCAGGTTCCACTCTTTGCACAGCCGGTCCCGATACTCAATCATCGACGGAATTTTGTAGGTTGTATCCACATGAACCAGGGGAAACGGCACGTTCCCGAAGAATGCCTTGCGCGCCAGCCATAGCAATACGGTGGAATCCTTGCCGATGCTCCAGAGCATGGCCAGATTTTGGAATTTGTTGTAAGCCTCCCTCAAAATATAAACACTCTGACTTTCCAAATCCGACAATTGATCCATGAAGCAAGTATGCTCAGAATTGTCCGGTCAGGCAAATGTCTATTCGCAGTGAACCCCGCGAGAATGAACCCCTTTTTCCTTTTTTCTGGTGTCTCTTTGCTTAACCTTCCGTCGTGCAACGGCTCGGATTATTTGGCGGCGCGTTCAATCCGGTTCATCTCGGTCATCTCCTCGTCGCTGAATCGGCCCTCGAGGAACTCAAATTGGATAAACTGTTCTTCATTCCCGCGTGGCGCTCTCCTTTTAAACAAAACGACGATACCGCTCCCGCCGAACTCCGATTGCGCTGGCTGCGGCTTGCCCTGGCCGGACAAGCTCGTTACGAAATCGATTGCCAGGAAATCCAGCGCGGCGGCGTCTCCTACACCATTGAAACAGCCCGCTGGTATGCAAAACACTTTCCGAACACGGAACTCGTTTACCTGGTCGGCGCGGACAACGTGCCTAAATTGAATGAATGGCGCGAAGCGGCTGAACTTTCGAAGCTCCTCAAATTCGCCGCCGTGCCCCGTCCGGGCCAGGCCCCGCCCGCCTTTCCCAAACCGTTTCATGGCAGCGCGCTCAAAGGCTTTCCCCTGGACATCTCGTCGTCTGAAATCCGAACGCGCGTGAAAAACGATTTCTCGATCCGGAATCTTGTCCCTCCCTTTGTGGCCGACGCTATCCGCGATTCCGGCGCCTACCGCCGGTAGGGACCGCGCGTAATGCGCGCGTAACGGTTTCGCGTGGATCGTGAGGCCACGACGCAAGCGAGGAACTACAGTTCTCTGGATACCGCACGAAGTGTCTTGCCACGGCGCCTCCATGAAAAGCCGTGTCTTTTGCCCTCTTTGCAGTTAAATTACCTCGGCACTATGGATTCAAAATCACTGGCGCTCCTTTGCCGCGAATTCGCGGACAATAAAAAGGCTGAAAATGTCGTCGTCCTGGACGTGAGCGAATTGTCGTCGGTCACCGACTACTTTGTCATCGCTTCCGGCACGAGCGAACCGCATTTGCGCGCCATCGTCGAGGAAATCACGAGCAAGTTGCGCGAGGACTATGATTTGCGGCCGGTCCGGACCGATGGATCAACCCAGGCCGCCTGGGTGGCGCTGGATTTTTTTGATGTCATCGTCCATGTCATGCGGGCGGAAGTGCGGGAACGATATGATCTTGAGGGACTTTGGGGCGATGCCCGGCGTTTGAAAGCGCGAAAAGCTAAGCGGCAATAAACATTGGTAATGGGACGCAATGCACGAGATTGCGATTGTTGAGTCGTCTCGTGCTTCCCATGGATCCCATTGCCGACGGCGGAATTATTCCGGCTTGGGCGGAGGATTTTCGGCGGCGGCTTTGACCATGTCGTCAAAAATCCGCTTAAACTCTTCCAGGCCTGTCGCCGGGATGATAATGTTGTCGCGCCGCCCGTTAACGTCTTCAGTAATGCGGAGAAACCGTCCGCGCGGATTCTCCTTGAGCGAAAACAAAAACGTCTTGCGCTCAATCTGAATCTTGTCGCTCTTCAGAGTGTCTTCCTGTACCGGCGGTCTCGGCTGGCTATTGTATGGCCGCCGGCCCCCAAATGGTGATGGTCTTTCGTTAGAAATCATAATACCCGCTGAACTGGCTATCCAGTTATGCTAAAGTCAATGGTTTGAGGCTTTTTGTCAACAGCCAATTTATACACATTTCGGCCATTTTTGCCAAATTGATTTTTCAAACCCCATACGGCCACAGCGACAGTAACGCTTGATCCTCGATGTTCCGCGAAGTCCGTTTTGGGACGCCGACTCGATGCATCCTTGTCATCGGCAACGATCAGAGACCATATTTTTTTAACGGGCTGTTAGACCTTCACCGTAACCATATTGCGTTTGCCCGATTTGCAGTTTATGGCATCATCAACCGATGAAGAGCTTTTTCCGGCTAACGGTTTTAGCCGCGCTGATTGGTTATTTCGGCTTCGGCAGGGACAGTCTCGCGCAGACGGCCGGCACACCAAACTTGCCCCAATGGATGACCCGGCCGCTCTCGGTCCTGGATGCCATGAACCTGGCGCTCCAGC
>DASYZW010000243.1:0-3221 GCA_035945915.1 Verrucomicrobiia bacterium
ACCGTGATTTTGCGGGACAAATCGCCCTTGGCGACGGCGGTCGTCACCTCCGCGATATTGCGGACCTGAGCGGTCAAATTGGTTGCCATGGCGTTGACGGAATCCGTCAAGTCCTTCCACGTGCCGGCCACACCGGGCACTTCCGCCTGGCCGCCCAAAATACCTTCAGTGCCCACTTCGCGGGCCACGCGTGTCACTTCCGAGGCAAATCCGTTTAATTGGTCCACCATCGTATTAATCGTGTTTTTGAGTTCGAGAATTTCGCCCTTCACGTCCACTGTGATCTTTCGGGAAAGATTGCCTTTGGCGACGGCGGTCGTCACTTCCGCGATATTGCGGACCTGCGAAGTCAGGTTTGTGGCCATGGAATTAACGTTATCGGTTAAATCTTTCCATGTGCCGGCGACGCCAGGCACCACGGCCTGGCCGCCCAGTTTGCCTTCGGTGCCTACTTCGCGGGCCACACGGGTCACTTCGGAGGCGAACGAGTTCAACTGGTCCACCATCACGTTAATGGTGTCCTTCAATTCGAGAATTTCACCCTTCACGTCCACCGTGATTTTTCGGGATAGGTCGCCACGGGCCACAGCCGTGGTCACCTGCGCGATGTTGCGGACCTGGGCGGTCAGGTTGGACGCCATGGAATTGACGTTATCCGTCAAATCCTTCCATGTGCCGGCCACACCGGGCACGAATGCCTGCCCACCGAGCCGTCCTTCAGTCCCGACTTCGCGCGCCACGCGCGTCACTTCGGAGGCAAACGAACGCAATTGTTCCACCATCGTATTGATCGCTTCCTTGAGTTGCAGGATTTCACCACGTACGTCCACCGTGATTTTTTTGGAAAGGTCCCCGTTAGCGACGGCGATCGTCACTTCGGCAATATTACGCACTTGCGCCGTCAGGTTACCCGCCATCTGGTTCACCGACTCCGTGAGTTCGCGCCAAACGCCGGAAACCTTTTTTACTTGTGCCTGGCCACCCAGCTTGCCTTCAATACCGACTTCGCGCGCCACGCGAATAACTTCCACTGAAAAACCCGCAAGCTGCTCCACCATTCCATTCACCAGCTTTGCCGTGCGCAGATATTCGCCCTGGAGCGGTTGACCGCCGATTTCAAGGGTAACGGACTGTGATAGGTCTCCTTTAGCCACCGCGCCAATGACCCGGCCCATTTCCAGGGTCGGCCGGGAAAGGTCGTCCGCAAGCGAATTCACCGCTTCCAATGAATCAGACCACCCGCCCACCGCGTCGCCGACCGGCAAACGTTCATTAAATTTGCCCTTGCGGCCGACTTCAGTTCGCAATCGATTCAAGGAATTGCCGAACCGTTCAAGCCTGCCGACGACCTCATTAAATGTATCCGCAATTTTTCCGTCGAGGCCGGTCAAATCGCCGGGCATCCGCGCGGAAAAATTCCCATCCCGCAAGTCCACCAGCGTGGCGAGAAGTTGGCGTTTAAAAACGTCCTCCGCCAGGCCGTTGCCATTTGCATTTCCGTTGGAAGAGGTCCGTGTACGGGGACCGGCCAAATCTGTACCAGTTTTCATGATGTATAAATTAAATTCGGAACCGTGTGATTGTTTTAATGCTGCTTCGCCACTGCTTTACCCATCCTACCGTTTCACAAGTCGCGAAATCCAGACCCGCCTGTGACTTCTGACCATCCAAAAACTGAGTAAGCCAGTCACTTTGGCAAAAAGTATGCCACCTGTCGGCTTGCACGATTTACCTTAAAGCCGCAGGTAAATCGACGGAGCGGCGTGCCAATTGCTGATGTTTCTTTTTGCAAATTGCAAATGGTGTTTGCAAAGTGCATTAAAACTGTTTGATTATTCACCATGTCGAACTTTGAGGAAACTCATTTGTTCTCGGGGTAAGTGAAAGATGGCTACTGATTTTGAAATCGATGGTATGACCTGCGGCAACTGTGCGCGGCAGGTGACCGCCGCAATCCAATCGGTGGCCGAAGTCAGTAGCGTGGCGGTTTCTCTTGAACGAAAGAGCGCTGCCGTACGCTGGAACGGCCCTGAAAACATCCCGGCCGTCATCCATGCGGTACAGAATGCAGGTTTTGGCGCCAGGCAAACGGTCAATTCGGCGCCCCGTAATCATTGGCAATGGGGCTTGTGGACTGGAATCATCGTGACCGCCATGTTGATGGGCGGGGAATGGATACTCCACCAGGATAGGGCTCGGTGGTTCCAGTGGTTTTCATTTATCCTGGCCGGCATTGTACAAGTCTTTTCCGGCGCGCAATTCTATCGCGGAACGTGGCGCCAAATCAAATTGGCCGGCGCAAACATGGACACGCTCGTTGCGTTGGGCTCCACCACGGCATTTGCTTACAGTGCGTGGGCGCTTATAAGAGGCGCCGGCGGGCATCTCTATTTTCTTGAAGCTGCGGCCATCATTACAATCGTCAGTCTCGGCCATTGGATCGAGGCGCGTGTGAGCGATCGCGCAGGCAGCGCGATCAAGGCCCTCTTAAATCTCTCCCCGCAAACAGCCCTCCTCCTCTTTCGCCAGCCGGAAAGGGTCCATGAAGTCCCGGTTTCCGAACTGCGAACCAATGACGAAATTGTCCTGCGGCCCGGTGATCGGGTTCCCGTTGATGGAATCGTCGTGGACGGTGAATCCACTGTGGACGAAGCTGCCCTGACCGGCGAATCCCGGCCGTCCGAAAAGAAGAGTGGCGGAGAGTTGTTCGCCGGGACGGTAAATCTGAATGGGCGCCTGGTCATGCGTGTAACAGCCGTCGGGGAGGCAACCGCCCTGGCGCACGTCATCGCCGCCGTGCAACAGGCGCAGGCGAGCCGTGCCAATATTCAGCGACTCGGAGATCTGGTAAGCAGCATTTTTGTGCCGATAGTGGTTCTGATCGCGCTGGGCGCCGGGCTCTGGTGGGGAATGGCGCCGACATCCGCGCATTCCGTTCATCGCCTCCTCGAGCACCTTTTTTGGCATACCCATGCGCCCGTTGGGGCTGGCGCGGGCTTCATTATCGCCGCGGCTGTCCTGATCGTGGCGTGCCCTTGCGCCATGGGCCTGGCAACCCCGGCCGCAATTATGGCTTCAGCAAACGCCGCCGCGCGGCGCGGGATTCTGATCCGGGACGGCGTCGCGCTCGAAAAAGCAGGTAGCATCACGATCCTGGTGCTGGATAAAACTGGAACCCTGACGTTCGGCAGGCCGGAAGTTGCCAGCCTTTTGGAAGTGCA
>DASYZW010000244.1:0-3717 GCA_035945915.1 Verrucomicrobiia bacterium
AATTAGTGTGGCCCATTTTTGACCTGGGAACCGCTTATCACCAACTCAAAGCGGATACCGCGCAGAAGGAAGCGGAAGCTGCAAATTACCAAAGCACGATCCAGACAGCATTCAAAGAAGTTGCGGACGCGCTGGCCGTGCGCGAGACGGTCCAATCCCAATTGACCGACGACGAAACGCTCGTCAAGGCCGATCAACAAAGCTATGACCTGACTGACGCGGGCTTCCGCAGCGGCGTCAACAGTTCCCTGGATGTGTTGGTTACGTTACAAACCCTCGACAGCGCCCGTGAAAGCCTCATCCAAACGGAGTATTCGCAGTTGATCAGCTTGATCAATCTCTATGAAGCGCTTGGTGGAGGATGGAATGAATATACACCGCCGTCACAGTCGCAAACCGCGAAGCAATAGTGGGAACTGGGCCGATCGAATTTCCGGAAAGTATAATCATTTATCTCCTCAGGAGCTCGGCAAGATTCGCCAGCTCTTTTTCTTCCGCATCCGAAACAATACAATACTGAAACCCATGCGCGTTCAAATTGATGACTGAATAGCCATGATAGTTTTCCACGGAGTTCTCAGCCGCATTTTCTGAAGGCCAAATGAATACGTTGATGAAATGTTTGTTATGCCGATAAACCAGCGCCGCGACAGTACGGCCCTCGAGATAATCCAGGCGGCCGCCAACGAGCAAAAAACCCTGTTCGGCGAAATCCGACACCGGCGGAGCAAAATCCAATTTACCGGCAAACCACGGCTTGACAGTGTGTTGGTCGGATGAAACCACGTCGGTGAGGTGAGCCGCCTGAAGTGAGCGGATATGGCTCCCAACCGCTTCACCCAAAAACTGCTCTCGTTCTGATAATCCAGCCGGTCGGAGACAAATCGTTAGAATGGCAAACGCCGTTGCGCCCGCGGCCAGCATCTTCCAAATCCACGGATTTTCCCGTGGCCGGCCGGGTTCGGATGTGAAGAGCTTTTTCCGAATCTCCTTTTGCAAGCCGGCCGGAATGCCATAAATCAAATCGTTGCTCCGCAACGCATTTCGCAAAGATTCAATCGAGTCCTTTTCTGCGACGCACCCGGCGCACGATTTCAAGTGCTTCTGGACTTCGAGCTCGTGCAGCAAATCCAATTCGCCATCCGCGAAAGCGTGAAGCAACGGGCGAATTTCAACGCAAGTCATAACGCTCCTTTCTGCGCAAAATGATTTTGCAATTGGCGGCGCGCCCGGGAGAGGCGGGACATGACTGTGCCAACGGCCACGCCTGCAACTTCGGCGATTTCTTTGTACGAAAGGCCTTCCATCTCGCGCAGCACAAGCGCCTCGCGAAATTCCAGCGGCAGCGCTTCGAGCGCGGTCCGCAATGCAGCCGAATCGGCGCCGTGAAATAAACCGGCGGCGCAATTTGTATCTTCAATTTCTGCGAGATCATCGTCGTCGATAAAAACGATTGCCTGCGGGCGGTTTTTCTTCAGCCACGTGCGGGCGGTGTTTCGAACAATTGTCAGCACCCAGGCGCGCGGGTTTTCTCCGTGGCAATTGCCGACGAACCGGAAGGCGCGCACGCAGGCGTCCTGCACGATGTCCGCGGCATCGTGGTCGTTGCCCGCAAGCCATCGCGCGAGATTGTAAGCCCCATCGAGATGGGGCATCACGATCCGCTCGAATTGTGCCTGTGATTCAGTCGCGCTCACTCGTTGTTCTCATAAATTTGAAGACTGCGCGGCGAACAATTTTATTCCCGACGGAATATCTTTTTTATCCGGGAGTCTGGACTTCTTGAAACTAACCAAAACTCCCAAAAATGAAAACGAAAGAAAAATTTATTCAACACGACCATAACCAGGACGGCCTCGACCGGCGGGGCTTCCTCGAGTGCATGGCCTGGGCGGGAACCGGGATGCTCTGGACCGTGAGCGGCGGGCTGCTTGCCTCAGCCCTTCTGCCGGACCGGGCGGATGCCGACGACGCCAGTGACAGGATGAAAAAATCCGGTTTCAGCTTCGTCCAAATCAGCGATTCGCACATCGGCTTCAACCGGGAAGGGGTCAATACCAACGTCGCCGGCACGTTGCGGGAAGCCATTGCGCGCATCAACGCGTTGCCGGAACCGCCTGATTTTGTTCTGCACACGGGAGATTTGACGCACCTCGCCGCCGCCGAAGAATTTGACGCCCTGGATCAATTGCTCAAGGAGGTCAAAACCTCGCAAATTCTCTATGTGCCGGGGGAACACGACGTGACCGGCGACAACGGCAAACTCTATCTCGAACGGTTTGGCGGAAACTCAAAAGGGGCCGGCTGGCAAAGCTTCGACCATAAGGGCGTCCATTTTATTGGCCTCGTAAATGTGGTAGATATCCAGCAAAACGGGCTTGGCGCGCTGGGCCGGGAGCAACTGGAATGGCTTGAGGCGGATCTACGGGACCGTGCCAGTGACACGCCGATTGTTGTGTTCGCGCACATTCCGCTCTGGTCCGTTTATCCTAAATGGGGTTGGGGTACGGACGACGGCGCCCAGGCCTTGAACTCGCTAAAACGCTTCGGTTCGGTCACAGTGCTAAACGGCCACATTCATCAGACGCTCAGAAAAGTTGAGGGGAATGTCACGTTTCATACCGCTATGTCCACGGCCTTTCCCCAACCCGAACCGGGCAAAGCCGTCAGGCCGGGTCCAATGAAAATTGATGCCGGAAAGTTGCGTGATTATCTCGGTATCACCAGCGTCGATTACACGGAAGGAAAATCGTCTCTGGCAATTGTCGATACCCCGCTGGCCTGATCGACAATGAGAACGTTTTATTTCGTCGGCATCTCTGCGATTTTGGCCGTGATTGCAAATGCTCAAATTCCCGGGGATTCTCCGCCTATCAGCATTCAATCCGGCCGCGCACTCTTTCTTAAAAATTGCGCGCATTGTCACGGTGCGGATGCGCATGGAGACGAAGGGCCGGATTTGCACGGTCTGGACTGGACCGACCGGCAAATCGCCATCCGGATTCGTAATGGCAAGAAAGGCGAAATGACGGCGTTCGATGGAAAGCTTCAAACGAACGAAATCAAAAGTCTCATCGCTTATCTGCGAAGCTTGAAGTGAATCCGGCGCCAGGCGTCACTGATTAAAAAGTTGAAGGACTGGCGCGATTTCATAAAGCTGTCCTAAACGGCGGCTCATTTGAAATCGCAAATCGGAAATCAAAAATCGAAAATCTCCCGGCTGGACCAGGCCCTGGTTGATCGCGGCCTCTGCGAAAGCCGCGAGCGCGCCAAAAGGGCAATTCTCGCAGGACAGGTCCGCTTCAATTCCCGGGTCGCCGAAAAAGCAAGCGATTCAGTTTCGCCCGCCGATGAGCTTGTCCTGGTGGAGGGCGAAAAATATGTCAGCCGCGGCGGATTCAAACTGGAACATGCCCTGGCCAACTTTCATCTCGATGTCACCGGCCTCAATGCCATAGACATTGGCGCGTCCACTGGCGGCTTTACCGATTGTTTGTTGCAACGCGGTGCGCAGCAGGTCTTTGCCGTGGACGTCGGCCGTGGCCAGCTTGCCTGGAAACTCAGGCAGGATCCCCGCGTCGTCGTCATGGAAAAAACCAACGCGCGTTATCTGAAACCCGAACAATTTCCGCAACCTTTCGACCTGGCCGTCGTGGATTGTTCGTTTATCTCCCTGCGAAAAATCCTGCCGCCGACGGTTGCTTTATTGAAAAGGCA
>DASYZW010000245.1:0-9580 GCA_035945915.1 Verrucomicrobiia bacterium
AGGGCATGATCCTCAACTGGAAGAGGCCGTTAACGTGGTCTTAAAATTATTGAAGGAACATCCGCCGGAGAAATATCCGCGTCCAGCGTATCCGGACTATCATCAAAAGCTGCCGTCAGATCCATGAGCCGCCGTCGGAGATGGAGGATGAAGATTGGCGCGGGCCGCGGAAACCTGGCTTAGTCCTTGGGCAATTGCCTGGCATCCCAACCGCCACCGAGGTCTTCGATGAGGAGGACTGCGTCCATCATTTGTTGGGTATAAAGGTTGACTAAAGTTTGTCGGTTGCTGAGCAATGTTGTTTGCGCGGTGATGACATTGAGGTAACTGTCAATGCCCAGTTTGTATCGATAGATGGCGAGGTTGAGATATTTTTGCGAGGAATTTACGGCTACCTCTTGCTGCTGGATTTGAGTCTTGAGGACGCGCAACGCGACAAGATGGTCTTCGACGCCCTGGAAGGCGGTAAGGACGGTTTGGCGGTATGTGGCTACGGAGCTCAAGTACTCTGCCTTGTACTGGGCGAGAGCGGGGGGCAGGGCGGCATTAAAAATTGGCTGGCTGGCGGCCGCGCCAATAGACCAGACGCGACTTGACCATTTGAATAAATTGGCGGTTTCAGTGCTTTCAAATCCGCCGGATGCGCTCAAGGTGATATTCGGGAAAAATGCGGCCCGGGCGACGCCGATTTCCGCATTGATAGAAAATACCGCTCGTTCGGCTGCCGCGATGTCGGGACGCCTTTCGAGAAGTTGGGACGGCAGGGCAACGGGAATATTCGGCGGGCGCGCAATCAGCGGTGAGGGCGGGATCGAAAACGTTGCCGGGACCCGGCCGAGGAGGACGGCGATAGCATGTTCGAGTTGAGCGCGAAGGATTCTCAGGTTGGTGCCCTGGGCTTCGGTTGACTCAAGTTGGGTTTCCGCCTGGGCAACGTCCTGGTCAGAATCAATTCCAGTTTTAAACAGGACTTGTGTAAGTTTTACAGAATTGCTGTAGGCATTAACAGTATCGTCGAATAATTGTTCCAGCGTGTCCTGGCCCTGAAGTTGGAAATAGTCCGAGGCGAGTTCCGCCTGGGCGGTCAGTTTGACATTTTCCAGGTCCGCGGCGGACGCCTGCGCGGAACCCTTGGCGGCTTTGACGGTATTGCGGATACGTCCCCAAAGATCCGGCTGCCATGAAGCATCCAGAGGCAAATCATAGATGGTAACCATGGGGCTCCTGAGAGTGAACCCGCCGCTAAAATTCCTTTGGCGGGTGATTGAAGGCGCGGCCGTGGCAGTTGGAAAATATTGTGCCTGGTCTTCGCGCACGATCGCATGGGCGGAGAGGAAATTTTCAAAAGCGACGACCACATTTTGATTGGAGATGGCGACCTGTTCCTCAAGAGAATTCAAAACGGGGTCATTGAACATTTCCCACCAATTGCTGCGGATGACGGCGTCGTTTGGCTGGGCCATTTGCCAGATATTGGTGTCGAGATTGTTTGTGCCGGAGTTTTCCTTGAAGCCCGGGGACGTTTCCACTGATGGAGTCGAGTATCTGGGAGCGAAACTGCATCCGGCCCAGAGCGCGGCGAAGGCAATCACCAACAGGATGTTTCCAAAGTGCGTTCGCATAAAATTCGCAATCTTCATCGAGCACCTCCCTGTGCCAGCCCAAAACCGGGCGAGGCCTGCTGCGGCGCAGCAACCGCTGGTTTTCGGAACACTGACAGCAGCCAGAGCCGCAGTCGATCGAAACAAAGATAGACGACGGGAGTCGTAAAGAGCGTCAGAACCTGGCTGAGCATCAAGCCTCCAACGATCGCAATGCCCAGAGGCCGGCGCAATTCGGAGCCGACTCCATTGAAGATCACCAATGGCAATGCGCCAAAACTTGCGGACATGGTCGTCATCAAAATTGGACGGAAGCGAAGCACGCATGCCTGGAAGATCGCTTCATGCGGGGGCAGATGCAGTTCGCGCTCAACGGACAGGGCGAAATCCACCATGAGGATGGCGTTTTTCTTGACGATGCCAATGAGAAGAATAATGCCGATGAGGGCAATAATGCTGAAATCCGTATTAGATATGAGCAATGCCAGGAGGGCGCCGACGCCCGCGGAGGGCAGGGTGGATATGATCGTAATTGGATGAATCAGGCTTTCATAAAGAATGCCCAGGACGATATAGACCGCCAGGAGAGCGATGCCGACGAGTAACAATTCGGTTCCTAAAAGCGATTGATACGCGGCGGCTGTGCCGGCAAAACTACGTTGAATGCTCTGGGGCATTTTCAACTTTTGCTCCATCTGTTCGATTTCAGCGACCGCGTTTCCGAGGGGAAAGCCCGGAGCCAGATTAAACGAAAACGTGACCGAGGGAAATTGACCGGTGTGGTTGACCTGGATGGGCGAGGTCCTGGGCTGGTAGCGCGCAATGGCGCCGAGAGGCACCATGGCCGAGCTGTTTGTAGGACGCAGATAGATGTCGTTGAGGCCCTGCGGACTTTGCCAAAATTGGCGCTGCACCTCGAGCACGACGTAATATTGATTGAGCGCGGTATACATCGTGGAAGCGTATTCCTGGCCGAAGGCGTCATAGAGTGTTCGGTCAATCAGTTGCGTCGGGATGCCCAGGCGCGCGGCGGTATTCCGGTCGTAAACCAGTGACGCCTGGAGACCGTCATTTTGCTGGTCGCTGTTGACATCGGTAAAGCCGGGCAGCTTTCGGATTTGCGCCAAAAGGATGGGGCCCCATTTATTGAGATCATTTAAATTTTCACTTTGGATTGTGTATTGATATTGCGCGTTACTTTGGCGGCCACCCATGCGCAGGTCCTGGCCGGGCTGGAGGAAGACGGTGGCGCCGGGAATTGCGGAGAATTTGGGACGGAGGCGGTTGACGACCTCGAGAGCGCTGATCTTTCGCTGATTCAAAGGTTTGAGCGCGAGGTAAACGAAACCGCTGTTTGCCGCGCCGTTGCCGCCGGTGAACGTGATCGCGCCGGCCACTGCGGGATCATTTGTGGCGACGTTGTTGACGCGCTGGGCCACTTGTTGCATTGACTGGTAAGAGGCGTCTTCATCCCCTTGAATCCCGCCAAACACAGTGCCGTTGTCCTGTTCTGGAAAAAATCCCCTGGGGATGATGACAATGAGGAATACGTTGGCCAGAATGGTAAGAGCCAGGACGACGATTGTTATTACCGGATGGCGCAAGACGACGCGA
The DNA here is from genome assembly GCA_035945915.1 of Verrucomicrobiia bacterium. Classification (GTDB taxonomy): domain Bacteria; phylum Verrucomicrobiota; class Verrucomicrobiia; order Limisphaerales; family UBA11358; genus UBA11358. The sequence goes on from DASYZW010000245.1 coordinate 3,216, forward strand.
AGACTGTTTTTATAGTGATCCAGCAGCCAATCAAAAGCGCGCTCACTGAACTGATAAATCCGGCCATGTTTCTTCTCGTTTTGGGGTCGCAGGAACAACGAACACATCATGGGTGTCGCGGTGAGAGAAATGATCAGTGACACGAGAATGGCTGTGGACAGGGTCACCGCAAACTCGCGAAAGAGCCGGCCCAAAATTCCGCCCATTAAAAGAATCGGTGTAAATACCGCCACCAGGGAGATGCTGATGGATACCACGGTAAAACCCACTTCGCGCGCGCCCTTGAGGGCCGATTCCATCGGCGACATTCCCTGTTCCGCGTAGCGCGAAATATTTTCGACCACAACGATGGCGTCATCCACAACAAATCCGGTTGAAATGACCAGAGCCATTAGGGAAAGGTTGTCGAGGCTGTATCCCAAGAGATACATCACTCCAAAGGTGCCAATTAGCGACGTTGGCACGACGACGGCCGGGATCAAAGTCGATCGCGGATTGCGCAGAAAGACGAACACGACCAGGATGACCAGGATGACGGCGATGATGAGGGTTCGCTCCACTTCCGCCACCGAGGAGCGGATGGTCGTCGAACGGTCCATCATGACGGTCATGGTGATTCCCCTGGGCAGGGAAGCCTGGAGGGAGGGCAGCGCAGCGCGGATGCTATCGACCGTTTGAATGATGTTGGCGCCCGGGGCGGAGAAGATGATCAGCGGGATCGCAGGTTTCCCGTTGACGTAACCGGCGGTGCGAATGTTTTCGATCGAGTCCTGAACGTCGGCAATGTCAGAGAGCCGAACCGGCGCGCCGTTTTTGTATGAGACAATGAGCGGTTTGTAATCAGCGGCTTTGAATAACTGATCGTTATCGAGAATATCGGCCGTGATGTGACCGTTGGCGATTTGGCCTTTGGCAATATTTGCGTTTTGAGCGTTCAACATGGTGCGGACGTCCTCGAGACTTAGGCCGAAGCTATTGAGGAGGGTTGGATTGACATCTACCCGGACTGCCGGAAGCGCGCCGCCGCCAATATTCACCTGCCCAACACCTTCTATTTGGAGGAGGCGTTGTTCCATAATGGAATCGGCTGCATCATACATTTGTCCGCGACCGTACACATCGGAAGTCAGCGCAATGATCATGATCGGAGCGTTGGCGGGGTTGACTTTGTGATACGTCGGGTTGCCCGGCAGATTTGACGGCAGATAAGCCCGGGCGGCATTGATCGCAGCTTCCACATCGCGCGCCGCGCCGTCGATGTTGCGGCTTAAATCAAATTGGAGCGTGATGCCTGTCGTTCCGAGGGTGCTGGATGAGGTCATTTCGGTCAGGCCGGCGATATGACCGAATTGCCGCTCGAGCGGGGCGGCGACAGAGGACGCCATGATTGTCGGACTTGCGCCGGGAAGCGAAGCCTGGACACTGACGGTAGGAAAATCCACCTGGGGCAGGGGGGCAACGGGCAATTGCAAATACGCGACGATGCCCGACAGGATAATCGCGGCAGTCAGAAGACTGGTGCCGATAGGCCGCCGTATGAATGGCGATGAAATACTCATAACGTCTGCGGCGATTGCATATCGGGCAGCCGATCATCACTTTTATGAGCAACACGGTTTGGGAAGAACCGGGCAGCCAGACTGTCGAAAAAGAGATAAATGACAGGCGTGGTGAAAAGCGTCAGGGCCTGGCTCACGATGAGGCCGCCGACGATGACAATGCCCAGTGGCTTGCGCAATTCGGAGCCAACCCCGTTGCCTAGCGCCAGTGGCAGTCCGCCAAAGAGGGCAGCAAAAGTGGTCATCATGATCGGGCGGAATCGAAGCATGCATGCCTGGAAGATCGCGTCGCGCGGAGATTTTCCTTCGTTTCGTTCCGCGTCCAGGGCGAAGTCAATCATCATAATGGCATTTTTGGCGACAATGCCGATGAGCAATATCATGCCAATGAGCGCAACCACACTCAGTTCAGTGTGACAAATTATCAGCGCCAGGATGGCCCCGACGCCGGCGGATGGCAGCGTCGATAGAATCGTTACCGGATGGATGTAACTCTCATAGAGGACGCCCAGAATGATGTAGACGGTGATGACGGCTGCCAGGATGAGCCAGGGTTGGTTTGCCAATGACGCAAGGAACGCCTGTGCCGTGCCTTGGAATCCCGGGATAACACTGGCGGGCATGTTGAGGTCGGTTAACACCTTCTGAATGGCCGTAGTGGCGTCGCCCAATGCCACCCCGGGCGCAAGATTAAACGAGACGGTGACCGCGGGGAATTGACCCTGGTGATTGATCGCAAGGGGGGATGTCCCGGATTCGAAATGGGCGAAGGCGCTCAAGGGCACCGGGCCGCCGGGAGAATTGAGGTATATATCGTTGAGAGTCTTTGGGTCCTGTTGAAATTGCGGCAATGCTTCCAGGATAACGTGATATTGATTCAGTTGTGTAAACAGGGTGCTGATCTGGCGTTGTCCGAAGGCGTCATACAGCGTGTTATCAATTTGGGATGCCGTGACGCCCAAACGTGACGCCGTTACGCGGTCAATTGACAGATAAACTTCCGACCCTTCGTTCTGTTGATCGGTTGCCACGTCACGTAGCTCCGGCAGCGATCTAAGCCGCTCGACGAATCGCGCGGTCATGGTTTTCAGCTCATCGGCGTTGGCGTCTTCGAGAGTGAACTGGTATTGCGTGGCGCTCACACGGTCTTCTACGGTCAAATCCTGGACCGGTTGCATGTACAGGGTGACGTCCTGGACATTTGCGAGTGCAGATTGCAGGCGTCGAATGACGTCGCTGGCGCTGGTTTTACGCCGGGCCAAAGGTTTCAAGTTGATGAGGATGCGTCCGCTGTTCAGCGTGGTGTTGATTCCATCCGCTCCGATAAATGAAGAAATGCTCTCCACGGCCTGGTCTTTCAGGATGATGTCCGCCAGTTCCTGTTGTTTTTCCGCCATCGCCTCGAACGAAATATTTTGGCGGGCCTGCGAGATGCCCTGAATGACGCCAGTGTCCTGAATGGGAATAAAACCCTTGGGCGCGATGATGTATAGCAGGACTGTCAATAATAGAGTCAGGAATGCAACCAGCAGGGTGAGTGGTTGGTGGTCCAAAACCCATTTCAATCCGTTGCCGTAGGAATTGATCACGCGTTGGTAGACCCCTTCTGAAGCATCGAAAAAGCGACTGGGGTGGCGATCGGCTTTAGCTTTGAGAAGGCGCGAACACATCATCGGCGTGAGGGTAAGTGACACGCCTGCGGAAATAAGGATCGTGACGCTAAGGGTCAGTGCGAACTCATGGAAAAGGCGCCCCACCACGCCGCCCATGAACAGGAGTGGAATGAGAACGGCAATCAATGAGATCGTCAGGGACATGATGGTAAACCCAATCTGGCCGGCGCCTTTCAGAGCGGCTTGCATCGGACTGTCGCCCTCCTCGATAAACCGGAATACGTTTTCAATCATCACAATGGCATCGTCGGCTACAAACCCGGTCGAAATGGTTAAAGCCATTAACGAGAGATTATCCAGGCTAAAACCGAGCAGATACATGACAGCCAGAGTGCCAATCAGTGAAATGGGGACGGCCGCGCTGGGAACAATCGTCGCCGGGACGTTTCGCAGGAACAAAAAGATGGCTAAGACGACCAGAACGACGGTGAGCATCAAGGAAAATCGAACGTCTGCCACAGATGCGCGGATGGTTGTGGTACGATCCGTCAGAACGGTTACGTCAACCGACGAGGGAAGGTTGGCTTTTAGCTGTGGTAATATTTTTTTAATGCGATCAACGACCTGAATGATGTTCGCTCCGGGCTGGCGCTGGATATTAAGAATGACGGCTGGCGTTTTATTCATCCAGGCGGCGAGTGAACTATTTTCGACGCTGTTGGTGACATTGGCGACGTCGCCCAAAATCACCGGAGCGCCATTGGCAGCGTAGGCAACGACGAGCGCGCGGTAGTCCTTGCTGCTTTGAAGCTGGTCATTCGCGTTGATTTCGTATGCCTGGCGCGGGCCGTCGAAGTTGCCCAGCGCTTCGTTCACGCTGGCCTGTTGTAGCGTATTGCGAAGACTTTCCAAATTGATGCCGTAGGAAGAGAGCGAGACTGGATTGGCTTGGATGCGCACCGCCGGCTTTTGGCCCCCGCTGATCGTCACAAGTCCAACGCCCGAAACTTGCGCGATTTGTTGCGCGAGCCGGGTATCGGCCAGGTCTTCGATTTGAGAGAGTGGATAACTCTTTGAAGTCAAAGCGAGCGTGAGAATGGGAGTGTCCGCGGGATTGGATTTGCTGTAGATGGGGGGCGCCGGCAGATCTGTGGGAAGATACGATTGAGCGGCGTTGATGGCTGCCTGGACCTCCTGCTCTGCGATATCAATGTTTAGCGTGAGATCAAATTGGAGCGTGATTTGCGAACTGCCGTCGGAACTGATGGACGTCATTTGATTGAGGCCCGGCATTTCGCCAAATTGCCTTTCCAAGGGCGCCGTAATGGCGGACGCCGTGACGTCCGGACTGGCGCCTGGATAGAACGTAATGACCTGAATCGTGGGATAATCCACTTCCGGCAACGCCGAAATGGGAAGCTGGCGGCATGAAACCAGCCCGGTCAAAAGCACTGCAAACATCAGCAGCGACGTTGCTACGGGCCGCAAAATGAATGGTTTCGACGGATTCACTGCGAGTCTTGAGGGTGCTGGCCCGCGCCTTTTCCTTTTCCTTGGCCGGATGCCTGGCCGCCGGGAGAGCGAAGGATGACTTTAGCGCCGTCAGAGAGCCGATTGAAATTGTCGGCGGCGACAACCGCACCCGGGCTTATACCATCTACCTGGGAATTAGTCCCGTCAGTTACGCCGGCGGTGACGGTTTGGATTTGAACGGTGACATTGGTTTCCCCGTTTTCCGGCTGTTTGACCAAATAAACATAAGCTGATTCTGAATTCCGTTGAATAGCCGGATTGGGAAGGAGGGTCGCGTCGTGGAGTGTTTTGACGAGGAGGTGGACGTTCACAAACTGGTTTGGAAAGAGGGATTCATCTTCATTTGAGCAAACTCCCCTCAGCCGCAAAGTGCCGGTTGATGCGTTGATTTGGTTGTCGAGTGTCATGAGTTTGCCGGTCGTAATTTTGTTCTGATCTTCGCGGTCGTAAATTTCCATCGGTAATTCCTCATTTTCGCGCATCGCGGAAAGTATCCTGGAAAGATCGTCCTCCGCTACGTTGAAGATGACGGTGATGGGCCGCATCTGGGTGATGATGACTAAAGGAGTGGTGCCATTGGCCTGAACGATGTTGCCCGGGTCAACGAGCCGAAGTCCCACGCGACCATCAATAGGCGACGTGATATGGCAATATTCAAGGTTTACCATTGCGTTGCTAAGGTTTCCCTGATCCAGATCAACCGAGCCTTCGTCCTGCTGGACAGCGGCAACCTGGGTGTCATACTGTTGCTGTGGAATGGCATTACTGTCGAAAGCTTCCTTGTAACGGGCCAGGTCGAGCTGCGCATCCGCAAGGAGGGCTTTGTCATGTTCCAGTTGACCTTTTGCCTGGAGGACCGCCGCTTGATAGGGACGTGGATCGATTTCCACGAGCGGGTCGCCCACGCTTACATGCTGGCCTTCCTTGTATTCCACCTTGACGATTTGTCCGGCCACACGCGCGACAACCGATACTGTATAGACGGGCGTGACATTGCCGAGGGCCTCGATGTAAACGCCCATATCGCCCGTTTGCGCCGTCGCAGTGCTGACCGTAATGGGTCCGTTTGCCCCGCCGCGCCCGCGCATTCCTGCCTGTTGTGTGGAATGCCGATGCGTAAGGAATGCGATAATTAAAATTACGAGAATGGCGGCCGTCAAAAGCCACGGCCAATGGCGCGCATGCTTGGCTGGGCGGGCGTTCGGCGCCGGAGACTGTTTTGCGGTTACGTTTTTATCGAAGTCGTCCATAAACATCGCCAATTTTTAGTCAGGATAAACATGCGCAGACGCCACGCAAGCAAAAGTAACCAAATGGTTACATGTGGTTGCCGGCTATCTTGCTCGTAAATTTCTTATCACTAATACAACCAATGATAAAGGAATTTTACAAAATGCGACGAGCGGAATGACCGGGGATATCGACGCGGCGCAAACACTTCCTTGATCTGTCGTTTTTGTGTCCCTCTTGGTCTGGACCCCTTGATTTCCACGGGAAATATGTCGAGGTGGATTGTCAGGTGGTTCTTCCTCGCGTCGCTTGGCTTGTCAACCCTCTTTAAAGCTTACCGTCAAACTTTGAAACAACATTGCCTGGCGCAAATGGCATTCGCAAAGCGGCCAGAAATCCCGCGCCTTTTGCCAGTGTTTCCTGATATTCA
>DASYZW010000246.1:0-4101 GCA_035945915.1 Verrucomicrobiia bacterium
GATCCGGATTCGACCACCCGAACATCTGGTGCTGCAGTATGGGATCTTCGACAAAATCAGAAAATTCCCGGAAGCCTGTCAACAAATCGCATTTCGTCACCAAAAGATAAACCGGAAACCGCACATCGAGCGTTTTCTTGATCGTCTCCAGCCGTTGAAACAGGCGGCTTGCTTTTTTCGCAATTTTGTCCGCGGAATCTTTGATGAGGCTTTCCACCGAAAGCACAAGAAATAAACCGTTAATCGGGCTATGCGGACGGGCCTTTCGCAGCAGGCGCAGGAACTCCAGCCATTCAGGCGATTCTTCCGCCTCCGTTTCGTTAAAGATCATCGAACCCGCCGTGTCCAGGATGATGCTGCGGTTGGTAAACCACCAATCCATGTTTACCGTTCCGCCCGAGCCTTGAAGCTCGTCCTGCATGCCTGGCGGAAAATCAATTCCGGAATGACGAATCGCTTCCGTTTTACCCGAGCCGGGTTCCCCAATAATCACATACCACGGCAGCTTGTAAATATCCTTGCCGCGGCTCTTGAATTCCTGCATGCCCTTTTGAAATTTTTGGCGCAGCTTGTCCAGCGCGGCGCGCCGGTTCGGGTCGCTGATCGCCCGGGGCGACGCCGCCGTCTGCGCTTCAATGGCTCCCTCGAAATCCTTGCTCTTCTTCTTTTTCCGCGCGCGCTGGATCAGGAAAAAGCAGCCGAAAATAATGAGCGCCAGGAGAATAATCGCCAACCCCACCCAGATACCGATTCGGGGAATCATCACGGCGGATGCGACGGCACCCAGGCCAAGCACGCCCATGCCCGAAACCAGCAATTTCTTTTGCGTTGATTCGTCGTCCATATTTTTGCTCAGGGATTTGCCTGGTGGATAATTTGGTTCACCGAGTCAGTGAGGTCGGAGGACGCCTTGTAGTACAACCCGTAGCAGATGGCCATTACGCACAGGATTAGAAAAACAAACGCCACGACCATCAGCGCAATTTTGTCATTCGGCGGCTCGGTCAAGACCCGCGAGTCCGTGCAGCCGTATGCCTGCTCGGTAATCTTGGACCGCTCTGAATCCATCCATTGACGAATGCGCGGAAAAATCTGGTCGATGTACCGGCGAATTTGCTCCGGTTGTCCCTGGTACATACCCGTGAATCCCAGGCCGAGGCACTCATAATAAATGGCCAGCCGTTCCGCCGCGTCCGGGCTCGTGTTCACCAGGTCCTTCTCCAGGAAATCGACGAAAAAGCGCTCGTCTCCCGCCAATTCATTGCGCTCTGCCGCCAGCCGTTTCATCGCCCATTGCGGCGCGAAATTCAGCTGGCTCGTGGCAATCATGTTATCGACGAAAAAAATCATCGGCGCCTCGAGTTGCCGCACCTGGCTGGCCAACGCCGGGTCCGTCGAGGCGTTCCGGCTGATGTCATCGAAGATGCCTTTGATTTCCGCGCGCACGCGGGAAAAATCCGGGTGTGTCTGCCCCTTCGCCGCCCGGTTCAGGCGGCAAATATACTGAAACAGGGCCTCATATAATTCTAAAAGTTTCATGTGCCTGAGGTTGACGACAATGTCATGTATAGGGTGAACGCCGCGTCGGAAAGATCAAACTCTGCATTGTTCCAAACCAGGGAAACACCTTTGTCCTGCTTGACCTGTTCCCAGCGTCGCTGGTTGGACGTCGGGACAAGCCGGAAATAATGCAGGTCGCTTTGGCCGGGCAATTCCAGCGGTGGATAACTCTCTTCCTTCAGTTCAATGCCGAAAATGGCTACTTGCTCCATGCTTCGCGGCATGAATTTGAATTTATTGCCATCGTTCAGGTATAACGCCAGCTTCGTGCGGTCGGCGCGAGTCTTGACGCCCAGGTAATAGCCCGTCGGCCTGTCGAAATGTTGCTGTTCCAGCGTGGCCCGCAAGAGACCGGGACTTCCCGCAAACACGACTTTTAACGGCTCGGCTGCCCGTGCCACCCGGATTTCTTCCCGAACCTTCCGGTCCAACTCACGTAACGCCGGCACCGGATCGAGGTGATTATAAGGCTGGCAATCAAACAGCTTGTCGGCAGGGTGCAGGGCCAGCAACTCCCCGAGCAGCGCCCGCAATTCCTGGTACATCACAAACGGAGGCACGTTCCCCTCGTCCACGACCGTCGTCCATGCCGCGCAATACCGGTTGAGCGCCGCCAGGCGTGTCGTGATTTCCCATTTGACCTCAAGCCCAAGGCCGCCGGTCGTGACTTTGATCCGTGTTTGTTCCCGGCTCGCGTTGATCTGGGCCGTCAACTCCCGCACCAGATCATGCAGCGTCGGCGCCGAGCGCAATAAAACTGACGGCGGAACAAATTCCGGGTCCGGGCGAAGCTTGCCGGCATCTTCGCCCACGGATCGCACAATCCGCAGCAACGGCATCGTTTCCACGTCCGATGTGTCCTCGTTCTTGAACATCAGCCGCGCATTGATTTTGCGCAGATGAATCGTCTGTGGGTTTTCGCCGGTGTTTTCGTCCGCCAACTCATTCGCTTCAGTCGGGATGTATAACAATTTGATGCGCGGATCGGGCGGCTCGCCAATGCGAAAGGCGTTGGCCCGATTTTTGGCCCACAGTGGCACACTTAGAAAAACCTCCAATTGCCCGGCGCCGCGTGTCGCTTCGGTGCGAATGTCCAGGCTAGGCAATTGCGCTTCCTCGGGTACGCGAATCTCCTGTCCGCCCGGCATGATCGCGTGCAGGCGGTCAAACCGCAGCCGTCCGTTCGCCAGTTCATCGTAGGACAACTTGGCCTCGACGATACCAAAGGCAAAAGGAAACAGGAGGGAACGCAACGCTCGGATTTCCGTCTGCGTTGCGCGTTGCATCATTTGCAAATGATGCGGCTGCAGAAACAGCCCTTCATGCCAATGCACGTTCATAATTTAATTAAAACTATCCGACTCGTGTGCGCGCTTCGACAAATTTCCCGAGGCAATCTCTTACCCATTTGTCCACCAGATCAGGCGTGGCAATGTCCTTGGAGATCGTCTTGTACTTTTCCCAGCAACGCTCGGTTTTGCTCTTGCCAATGCCGGGAATCAACGAGCCTCCGCCTTCGCCTTCAACCACCTGTTCGATCGTCAAGGGAGAATATTTATCAATGAATTGCCGCCCGAAATCCCGTCCGCCGCCTAGCATCGCCGCGAGCATACCGCCCAGCAGGGCTGATACCGCCCGAAAAAAGGGTTCAATCTCCTGCGTATCTCCCGCCATATACTGCCCCGGCGCCGCCCAGTATCCTTTCGGCCGGTTCAATAGTCCCGCCCGCGGATTCATTTCCTTCAGCGTCAACATGGCCGCGCGGTCTAAATCATGCAAGGTCTGCAGCAATAACCCCGTGACTTCGATGAGCCGTTGCATATTCGGATCGCGGCCCGGCGGAAGCCCTAATCGCTGTCGCATGGCGTCGGTCACTTCCACCCCCCCCAGTACGGTCGCCGCCGGCCCTTTGTCCACCAATCCTGCTTCGGACAACTTCTTTGCGAGCTCCGCTTTCTCGGGTTGCGGCAATTCAGCGCACAATTTTAAAAAGCGTTCCAATAATTCCCGCGGGGTTTCCGGCGCGGGAGCCGCGGCCGGCACGGCCGGCGCAGAGTCTGTTGGCAAACGGCCGGCCGATGGAAATCGGGTCAGTAACGCTTCCAGCAATCGTTTTCGGTTGGTCGGGCTGACGTCTTTAAAGCTTCGCGCGACTTCTTCGTGCAGATATTCCCGCCTTCTTTCCGCCGATAAAGCCGCAGAATCGCTTTGAATCAACCGCAGTCGCCCGGCGCATTGGTTGACTCTATCCAACTCGTCGTCAGTCAGGGTAGTCGTGAACTGGCTCATTGAATCCTGTCACGCACAGCCTGACACAATTCCAAAACCCTCACAAGCCTGTTTTCGGTTCTGTCGTTTTAGTTAGTGAGGCGGAAGAATTCAGCCGGAGGATTCGTATTCGTAAACGTAAATGTGTTCGGCGCCAGGAACATCGAACCGGTCGACACACTCGTCCAGATAACCGGCGGCGTCAGATTCGTGGTCGACAGCAGCGTCAGGTTGCCAGGCCATTGAATCGTGCCGGTTCCAGTCGAAGGGTTA
>DASYZW010000247.1:0-5095 GCA_035945915.1 Verrucomicrobiia bacterium
CGCGCGTCGCCCGGCGGCTGGTTGACGGCCCAGGTCAACGCCGACGTCACGTCGGATTGCGCCCATTGCTGCGTCAGGTTCTCGATTACTGCTCCCGCTTGCTGATCAAGATGGAATGCCTGCGCCAGTTTCACCGCGTCCGCCGGGTCGCTTTGTGCCAAACCGAAGCAGACGGCGGCCAACTCCTTGTCGCGGTCATTGCCTGTAGGCAATTTCAGCACTACTGCCAATGCTGCCTCGGTATTCGTGGCGGCCCAAGCGCGAAGTTCCCGCAGAAGCTGGTATCGCTCCGTTCCTGCGGAGTTGGCACCACTGTTTTCCGGAGCAACTTTTCTAACTATTTCGCTCCTTCCTAAAACAACAGAACTGGGCTTTTCGGCTGACAGCGCACTAACGGATTTGGGAGCAATCGAAAGGATTGCGGGTGCGGCTTCAACGGTCGGCTCAAAGCCATTTTTGGAAACACGGAAACGACGGTGGTTGCCGGCGGCGTCCTCCAATGACACAAACTTAGACCGCCAATTTAGACCGCCAATCAGGGAAATACCCAGCAGAAGTATAATTGTCTTCTTCACAAGTCGAATGTTGCTGAACTGATTATTTGTCGACGACGGGTACGTCTTGTTTCGACCCCGATGAAGCCGTTTTAGTTGGCTTGGCGCCGGTGAATTCCTGAACGGCCAGAGAAGGCGCGCCAACATAAAAGGCCCGGACGCGAAAATAAGATTTCGTATCCGGAGGGAGCATTGCCACTCGAAAAGATATGGCATGAGGCTTGAAAACACCGGCTACGTGCCAATTCGTGTCTGAACCCATGGAATACTCCACCAGATACCCATCGGCATCCTTCGCATTATCCTTCCAGTTCAAATCCACGACCCTCGGGGAGACGTGTCTGACCGTCAGGTCCGTTGGCGCCGCCGCGTCTTCTGTCAGGGGATTCCGCAACGAGTTTGTTCCACCTTCGCCGGGCGGAACCATGCCCAAACCCACGTCGTCACACTGTGATTCATCATTCGGGGCCTCGCCGGTCGTGAAGCGGACCACGTTGGATGGTTTGCCGAAAAAAGGCCGGATGCGATAAGCAAAGCGCGTGTTTGGCATCAGATTGCGGTGCTGATAAGCGGTTACGTTCGAAAACACAACGTCGAGGATCTCAAACATCCTGTCCCGGCCCATATTGAAATCTATAATATAGCCCGCCACATGAGGAATGTGGCATTTCCAATTTAGGTCAATGTCAACTGGATCCACCAACTTGGCGGTCAGTTCGATAGGCAGTATTCTTTTTCCAACAGGCGCTGTAGCAGTCGTATTCGGGGCAACGGTGTTGGAAACAACGGCAGCGATTCTGCCGGTACCCGGCGTTTGCGCGGGCGGCAGCGCGATATTCGTTTCCGTTGCTGGAGAACATCCGGTCAGCAAGGCCGCGGCCAGGAGGGAAAAACCTTTGGTGAAATGCGTTTTCCAGACTTGAAGGCAATTCATGATGAGGTTGTTAACGATGCGCGATCGGATTTCGCCAATCGCGCGCTTATATCCCTAGCTTCTATTCGCTGATCAGATTCCATTCCTGATTGGAACCGCTGTTGGAATCCCATTGATCCATCTGTGTACCCTGCGAGCTGCTGGAGCCTGGATCTTCAAGCACCTGGCCGCTGTTATAGTTGACAAAAGTATAGCTGCCATCACTGTTCTGTTGCGGCTGCCATTGGTCATTGCCGGCTGAACCGAACGACCATTGGATAATCGGTGCGCCTTCGCTCGTGGAGGCTCCTTGGACGACGGCATCCAAACCGCTGTTGACATTGACAATTTGGTAGTAGCCGTTTTGGCATCCCGAGGAGTTAAAGGTCCATTCAGCATTTGCGCTGCCGCTTCCCCAAGGCCATTGGATAACCGCCGCGCCATCGCTCGTGGACCCTCCTGAAACGTTCAAAGCCAGACCACTGGATACGTTTTGCAATTGATAGGTGCCGCCGAAACCACCGCCGCCACCAACGCTATCGCTGTACCAAGTAGCGTTCTGCCATTCAACCGTATTGCCGTTCGGTTCCTGGGTGTTTCCACCATAGTTACCGAATTTCATATTGTACGTTTGAGATGTATCAAGGCTCGACTGACTCACTTGTGAACCGTTGATATAATAGGTCATCAGACCCTGGTTGAAATCCTGAACGGCGGTGACGTGGACCCCTACGCCATAAACGTGCGGAGCAATGACCGGTGAACTTCCTTTGCTGATGCAACCATCGGTATATTGCACTCCATTCCATCCATAACTCTGGTAAACCCTGAGAAAACTATAAGGCCCCGAGGAACCGAAGAATTGAAAGACGATGCAGGTGTCTATCGGTGAATTCACATGCAGTATGCCGTCGAACGTGTGGGCGCCACTGCCGTAGCTTTGCTGAGTGTCATGCTCGACACGGCTACAACCGGAGTATAACCGTTCCATATATTCGGTGCTGTTGCCGCTATTGTCGCCGCCATTAAGCGTATATGAGGCCACGCCAGAAACGGTGAACGTTTGAACGGCGTATTCTTTGTGAGAGCCGTTGTTCTCAACGTCAATTTCGTCAGCGCGCGCGACGTATGCGTCGGCCAGCAATAGTCCCGCGAGGAGACCAGCCACCATAACAGTTTTGGTTATTCGATTCGTGTTTGTCTTTTTCATGTGGTTTGTGTTGTTTTGGTTGTTTTCCGCACGTTGAGACCGAGCAGACGGATGCAGTGGCAATGACTTGTGCCTGACAATAAAGCATAGGTTATTGGAATGATTAATAACACTTTGCCTCCCGTTATCTATTGTGAGTTTTCATAGGTGCGGCGTGGATCCTGTCTCACTTGGTTTCGCCGCGGGCACTGCCGGCGTTTTGACCTCTGTCCCTCTGTCCCAAACGCCGAATTCAGATCTGACCAAAGAATTTTGCTGTCGCCTCCGCCCGCGACTGGACGTGCAGCTTTTCGTAGATGTGCTGCAAGTGCATGCTTACCGTGCTCATGGAGATGTTGAGCCGGTCGCTGATTTCCTTGTAAAGGTAACCCTTCACCAACAGGGTCAGAATTTCCTGCTCGCGCGCCGTCAGCTTCTCCATGTCCGACACCGGTTTTTCAATTCGATGGAAATGTTCCACCACCTGGCGCGCCACCTGGGCGGACATCGGAGCGCCGCCCGCGTGAACCTCGTCAATGGCCTGGACCAGTCCGGCGTAGCCGGCTTTCTTCAGCAGATAGCCGCTCGCACCGGCCCGCAGCGAATCAAAAATCCGTTCGCTGTCCTCATAGGTGGTGAGAATCAGAACGCGCAGATCGGGCAGCTTCAATTTCAGTTTGGCCACGCATTCGATGCCGCTCATCCGGGGCAGATTGATGTCCACCAGCGCCACGTTTGGCTTTTCGACGGGAATGCCGCGCAACGCTTCTTCACCCGTGCCGTAATTGCCGACGCAGCGCACGTGCGGCGCGCGGCTCAACAACCGCAACAGACTTTGCCGGGTCTTCGGATCATCTTCCACAATGGAGACGGTAATCGGCATGGCATCCACGGGGTTCACAAGCTTCATTCAATTCAAAGCGGCATTCCAGAAAAATTAAATGGCGGATTGAAATTCACTCGCGCGAAGACCAGAGACAGGTCAAGGTTACCTTTGTGCCTTTTCCCAGCGCGCTCTCGATGTTGAATTGGCCGCTGATTTCTTCCATCCGCTGGCGCATGTTTCGCAGCCCGTCTGCGGTGGGGTCGTCGGACGCGCCGGCGAAGCCCCGGCCATCGTCCTCCACCGTGAGGATCAGCGATTCTTCATTGACGGTGGCGCGCAACCGCACCTCGGCCGCTTGGGCGTGACGCACGGCGTTGTTGAGGGCTTCCTTCACCGCCAAAAACAGGTTGTGCCGCGTCTCAGCAGAAATCGTCCTCGCTGCCGGATGGTCCGGGAAATCCAGCCGGCACCGCGCGTTGGCCGCTTTTAGAAACTCAATGGCAAATTGGCTGAGGTAGTTGAACAGATGCGGCAGGGTGTCGTTGCGCGGATTGACGGCCCAGACCGTCTCATCCAAAGCCTGAATGATTTCCTTCGCCGCCGCGGAAATTTCACTCGGATGTTCGGGAGCATCCGAGGGAGGCACACGGTTTTGCAGAAGGAGTTCATCCAGCAGCAACACGATCCGCGTGACGCGGCTTCCAAGGTCGTCGTGTAAATCGCGCGCAATGCGTGTCCGCTCCTGTTCGACCATGTGTTGGAGGCGCGTTCGAACCAGTTCGTTTTCCATCCGTTTGCGCTCGGCGATTTCACCTTTGAGCGATTGGTTGGCCGCGGACAGCTCCACCGTGCGCCTGCCGACCTGTTGATGCAACAAACCAATCCAGGCGACAGCGAGTAAAATCACCAGGGCCATCGAGGAAACGACCATAATGGCATGCTGCGCCGTCCACCACGACGGCAATGCCAGCACCCGGATGTCCGCGGGAGAATTGAGAAGCAAGTCGAAGGGACCGACGTCCTGTCTTCCGTTGGACTCATCACTATTGAATACATAGACCCCGGTCACCTCCAGACGACTGCCTGCTGGCAACCGCGGAATATGTCCCGAAACCAGCTCCAGCCGCGCAAAATAGACCCGCGTCCCGGTCTGCAATTCAAGAACCTGTTCCGCGCCGTACATGCTTGTGTTGAGCAAGCTTGCTTCCGTCTGTACGAGCGTTGAATCGTGGTCCCGACTCAGCAAATTATCCAGCGTAATTTTTTGGGGCGCTGGCAGCGGCTGGTGTCCCGTGTCGCGAATGATGGCCTCCAGCAATGTCAGGAGAGGACTGTCATAGGGATACTGTATGTCAGGGAAGCCAACCGCCTCCACCGTATCCCCCACGCCCGTTTTTGCTCCCGCCTCCGGAATTAATCTCCTGCCATTCGTGCCGTCCATGACATACCAAACACCCTCCCGCACGTGAACAACCTGGCCGACGACTTTCACGCGCCGAAATGCGAAGACGTTGGGGTTGTAACTGAACAAGTCTTTGGGAAGCACGGTTGGAGCCGAGAAAGGATCCTTTGAAGCGGGCGCTTCCACTTCAATAAATTTTTGGTAAGGCACA
>DASYZW010000248.1:0-5280 GCA_035945915.1 Verrucomicrobiia bacterium
GACGATTCCAAAAGACGGATTTGGCCTCAGTTTCCTTAACGACGGTCAGCAAGGATTCGAGTGTCGGCCCATGACGAATCACCAGGCGCGACCCGAGAGCATGCAATTTTTTTTCCAAAGCGCCCAAGGATTGGTGCAGCCACCAGCGCGCCGCGCCGCCCGGCCGCCAGTCACCTTCCTCTTCCGGCGACCAAATAAAGAGAGGTACAATAATTTTGCTGCGGTTCACTGCCGCGATTAGGGCCGGATTATCGGCCAACCGCAAGTCGAGGCGAAACCAAATGATCGCTTTCATTTCGAGGAGGTGTGTGGAGGTTTAAGCGAAAGCGCCTGCGTGAGGACCTCGTATATTTCCTGAAGTGGTTTATCAGCAACTGCTCCGCCAGCACGAAATAAGATTCTGCCCTGGCAATTCAACACCAGGACATTGGCCATGCCGGGGACGTAAGCAAAGGATCTCGCGGCCTTGCCTGTCCAATCCATCATGACCGGATAACTTTCAGCGGCGCGAAATCGGCGCTCAACCAAACCATGCAAAGGGCCGGGAACACAAGAAACATCGGCAAGACCGCGAATGTCAATGCGAGTGTCAAAGCTATGCTTTATGGGCGCAATCCATCCGGCTACTTCTCTGGAACCTTTCCAGTCGGCTATGACGAGAAACGTAATGTTCGTTTTAGGAAAATCCAACTTTTGAATCGCGCCAAACTGGTCGCGAAGTTCCAAATGCGCCGGCGAATTGTTTAGCGGTTGGTCCGCCGGTTCGGCCTGAACATTTATCCAAACCAGAAGGAGGACAAAGATGAAGATGTTCGTCGTTTTCATGGAAGCTCCAAAGACTGCTAAGCTTTCGCCGACCCGTAATAGCGACCCTTCCAATTGACAGGCCTGCCCATACTGTGCCGGAATCGCGCGTGCCATTGAATCGCCAACAAAACTAAAATTCCGACTGGGTGTAACACGGCACTTGCGATTGGCTGGCGAAAACGCCAGGCGCAAATAATCCTGGGCGCTATCGCAAATATTGCGGCGCCGGCGGCACATTTTACGGCGCCCGGCGACAATGCAGCCAGTGCAGCTAATAGTACGAATGGCAGTATCTGGCCTCCGAATAAGACTAAAGTCATGAGACTGATCGTTCCTTTTGCGGCAATTCCTTCCACAGCATTTTTGCCAAGGCCCCGCAAGGTTTCCAGATTGCTTCGGTACATCCGGCATGTTGCAAGATCGGTGGCGTCGAAGAGGCCAGTGCAGTATCCCGCGCGGCGAAACACCCTCGGCAATTTAAGGCCGTCGTGCAGGGATTCTCGCAACCGGGCGTGGCCGCCGCATTGAATATAGGCTTCGCGGCGGGCGATAAAGAGCTGGCCGCAACCGGCGGAAAATTCGGCTCGTTTTGTCCAGCGCATGACGGGCATTGGAAGATAGCAAAGCAAAATAAAATGAATTAGTGGAAGCAATAGCCGTTCGGAGAATGTGCCCAATTCCTGCATGGGAATGCCACTCGCGAGGGCACAGGAGTGGCTTTTCATGAATGCAGCCATTTTTGATAACGCGGTCGGAGCGAGACGCACATCAGCGTCTATAAATAGAAGCAGGGGATGCCTGGCAAAGCCGGCCAATTGGTGGCAGGCGTATTGTTTTCCGCACCAGCCGGCTGGCAATGGCAAAGCTTTTTCAATTCGAACGCGGCGGTCAACTGCGGCAAATTCATCCACGATCGAGGCGGTGCGGTCATTCGAGTGATCATCCAATACGATGACCTCGAAGTTACAATCCTGATTGGCCAGCACGGCTTTCAACGTAGCGTGGATGTTCAGTTCCTCATTGCGGGCAGGGATTAAAACTGAGAGGGCGTCAATTTCGCCGGAAGGGCTTGGTCTGATCCGACGATAAAAAAATTGGTTCACAGCGAACATTGCCGCTGATGAACCAGCGAGGGCCAATGCGATAAATGCGAGAAAATCCAAATTCATTTGTTTCCGTGTTCACGTGTGAACTTTTCCCCACGCCAGCTCATTTTGCAGAGCCGCCATAAATCGTAAACTGGAGACTGCCCCGTGGTTCGCTTCAATATGATTCGAAAGTCTTTCGGGTTGCGGCGTTTAACTTCTTCCGCCAAATAATCCTGATTTTCCGCAAGTCTTTGTTCAAATAACTGTGTCCACTCAGTGGAATTCGAAGGCGGTTTCGGCGACGAGATGTCGATGGGTGATCCAAATCGGACCAGAATTTCAGGCAACCGTTCTTCCCAAAAAATGAATTCTGCTGCAAAGGGCATGAAACGGGCATGCTTGAGTCTTGTGGCAAGGTGCCCCAGCCCGGGGGCAAATTTTAAGGGACGTTCCCGAATGTCGGCGAATCGGGCTTGCGGTGTTATGACAAGCATGTTTTGACGCGACTGTAATATCGCCTCTGCCGTTCTTAAAAACTCTAATGCGCCGCCGGCCGTTTGTCGTTGGACGCCAAAAAAACCGAGGCGACGAAAAAACTGGTAGCGCTCCAACATGGCGGACTCTATTGGAGCAAACGCGCTGTAATTGTGAAAAAACTCATGCTTGAGAATCAGGAAAACCAAGGGATCCCACCAGGATGCGTGATTGGCATAGATAACGAGCGGGCATTCGCCGTTTTCGGTCGGCAATCCCGTATGCGATATACGAAGGGAATGAAAATGGCGTCGTAGATAACGTCGCGAATACCATGTAAACCATCGAAGCGTTAGGCGGGATATCTGCGGCGGCGTGGAAGCGACACGCCTGCGTGTGCTGACCCATGGCGATTCGTGTCGACGTGCCACTAGATGCCCACTGGTACAAGGGGCAGACGCCGCTGTGGATTTGGTATCGGGTGCGGCGTTCATAGTGCATTGTGATGCAGGGGCCGATGGTGCGAACTTTCATAACCGTTCCTGGGTCCTCCGTCACGATCGAGAGTGTCGGCGGCGATCCAGCCACTCATTAACACCATGGGCATTCCCGGGCCGGGATGAGCGGCGCCTCCGGCCAGATACAGACCTGAAATATCGGGTGAGCGATTCCCCGGCTTGAAGGCCCCAAGGAAGCGGCCGTGGCTAGCGAGTCCGTAAATTGCGCCTTTCCAGACGTGATATCGGTCGTTGATATCCTGCGGTGTGAGCGTCCGTTCGAATACGATCTGTTGTTCAATATCCGGCATTTGACCGGTTCGTTTTAACTTTTCAAGGATCGTTTTGCGATAAACCGGCAGCATTTTTTTCCAATCATGATGCGGCCGCAGGTATGGCGTATGAACCAGGACATAAAGCGCTTCTCCACCGGGGGGCGCAGTGCCGGGCTCGGAGCGGGTGGTGGCAGCAAGATAGCAGGTAGGGTCGGGCGCCGGCTCGCCTTTTTCATAAATCCACTGAAACTCCTCCTCCGGATCGCGGCTGAACACGAAAGAATGGTGTGACAGATGGTCGTACCGCTTTTTAAGCCCAAGGTATAGGACAACACCCGAGCATGCGGGCTCGTATTGACGACGGTTTTCGAATGCCCTTCGTGCTTCACCGCCAATAAGCTCGCGGTGGGTGAGCAAGGAATCGCAATTCGAAATGACGGCCCGGAGCGGGATTGTGCGTTCGGCCGTCTTAATGCCGTAAACTCTGCCTTCGTCGGTTAAAATTGCCGTTACGGCCGTTTCCGTGTGGATTTCGACCCCTAGTTCTCTCGCGAGCTTTTCAAGGGCGCGGGGTACGGCGCGGATTCCGCCCATGGGATACCAAATTCCCTCATTAATTTGCATGTGGGCAATACCGCAAAGGACCGCGGGAGAGCCGTAAGGCGAGGATCCGACGTATTGGGTAAAATGGTCCATCATTTGCGCCACGCGGGAGTCCGGCATAAAGGAGCGCACGGTTTGGGCGACTGTACGGCCCATGCGCATGGCCAGCACGTCTCGTAATACGCGCGGGTCAAAGCTGCGTTTCAGGTCGAACATGTCACGTAGCGAGCCGATGGGTCGATAGAAGAAGTAACGACGGGAAATGTCATCCAGCCGCGCGCTGAGATTGATGAAATCGCGGTAATGCCGGCCGGCCTCAATGTTCGGCGCGAAACGATCGAGTTCATCTGCGGTCTCTTCCACGTCTTGTCGCAAATCGAGCACCGAACCGTCCTCAAAGAAACATCGCCATTGCGGATCAAGCCGAACGAGGTCAAGGTAATCTTCAAGGCGACGGCAGCCTTCCATAAAGATTTGTCTGAGGACAGAAGGCAAAGTCAGGATGGTCGGTCCCATGTCGAACCGAAAGCCATTATCCTCGAGCACGGCTGCCTTGCCGCCGACAAAATCGTTGCGTTCAAAAAGAAGGACGCGATGACCGCGCGCCGCAAGAGTGCAAGCCGCAGCCAGGCCGGCCAGGCCGCCGCCAATGATACCAATTGGATCTTGTTTCGGATTCACTGCGACTCCTTCCGGAATAAACGGCTTCGGTGAAAAATGGATTGAATGAGGGAAAAAAGAGCGCCGGCGCGTGTTTTCCAGGCCCGGCCGTGAGCCAGTGTTAAATAGGCATTGATGAGGCTGAAGTCGATTGTCGTTGGCGGGTCAAATGCCGGGCGAAAGCGGCTGCGGGAAATTGTGACGACCTTCGGTACGGTAAGATCGAGCAATCCTTCCGCTCCGCGCGTGACCCCAAAGCCGCTTCGCCTCCGTCCACCGAACGGCACCCGGGCGTCAGCCGTGGGTATGATCAGGTCGTTGATCGTTACGACCCCGGCATTCATTTGGCTGGCCATCTCGCGTCCCACAATTTCGTCCCGGGTAAATATGGCTGCTCCCAATGCAAAGCGGCTTTCATTTGCTCTCTGGATTGCCTCGTTGTCATCGACCACCTCGATAATGCAAGTGACTGCGGCAAAAATATCTTCCCATAGAAAGGATTGTGACGGGGCAACGCCCGCCAGGACAATTGGAAACCCTATGCCCCCATTTGACTCAAATGCGCCCGCAGTAAGATAGGCTCCAGCGCGAAACGCGTCAGCGATTAAGGAGCGGATTCGATCTCGCGCAGCAACATTCATCCAGGCCGGCTCTTTCAAATTTTCTTTTGGTCGCAAGTTTGGAGTTCGCAGAAGCCGGGCAAGTCGGTCTTCCAGCTGACCAGCCACGTTGCTAGCGACATATATTCGTTTCGGACATATGCAGGTGGCGCCCCCGTTGAATTCGAGACCGAATTTCAATGCCCTTGCAGCAAGGTTGATGTCCGCGTCGTGGCGGATAATGACAGCGTCGCAACCGCTCAACTCCATGGTTGCC
>DASYZW010000249.1:0-3074 GCA_035945915.1 Verrucomicrobiia bacterium
CCTATTACGATTTCAAGATATGGGACGGCATTCACGGCGACATGGATTATCAGTATGTGACTGATCCGGCCTTTAATCGTGACCGTGGCCCGGTTTCCATTTTCGCCGGCCGGATACATTGGGAATTTTGAAAATTTTTAATTCCAAGCTTTGGGCCGTTCGTGCAGCATGAATCTTGCTGTAATCGATTAATTTCGCAGGCAACAGCGCTGGATCCGAAAACCATGTATTTTGGAAAAAAAATCGTCGTCGTCATGCCCGCCTACAACGCGGCTAAAACCGTCACCCAAACCGTGGATGAAGTCCATCAACAGGGCATTGTGGATAAAATGATTCTCGTGGATGACAAAAGCCGCGACGACACCGTGGCTGTGGCGTCCCAACTCCTGGGCGTAAGCGTCCACGTTCACGAGAAAAACCGCGGTTATGGCGGCAACCAGAAAACGTGCTATCGCCTCGCCCTCGATGCCGGCGCGGACATTGTGATCATGCTGCACCCGGATTATCAGTACACGCCCAAGCTGATTCCGGCAATGGCGTCGATCATTGCCAATGGCTTGCACCCGTGTGTCCTGGGCAGCCGCATCCTGGGTGGTTATTCCCTGCGCGGCGGCATGCCGTACTGGAAATACATTTCCAACCGCTTCCTGACCTTTGCCGAAAACGTTTTGCTCGGCGCGAAATTATCCGAATATCATACCGGGTACCGCGCCTTTTCGCGCGAGCTCCTGGAAACTGTGGACGTCTCAAACAACTCCGACGATTTTGTCTTCGACAACCAAATGCTCGCGCAAATTCTCTGGCACGGGTTTACGATCGCCGAGGTAAGTTGCCCGACGAAATATTTTCCCGAGGCGTCCTCGATCAATTTCCGCCGCAGCGTGAAATACGGTTTTGGCTGCCTTTCGGTGGGTTTGCGATACCGCCTCGCAAAGACGGGATTGATGAGGTCAAAATTATTTCCCGCGTTGCATGACGGAAAGTCGAAGGGCAAAAAAGGAAATTAGCCAGACTCGGAATGTCTGGAGTTCTTAACGAGGGGACATTTGTCCTGAACGGACAAAAGAACCGCGCAGCCCCTGAACAAATTACTTCCTGGCCAAAGCCAGCGCCAGGCGGGATTTCTTTCGATTCGCCGTCGTGCGCGGGATGACGCCGGATTTGACAGCCTTATCAAAGGCGGAATGAACACCGGACAACGTCTTGGACGCTTCGTCCTTCTTGCCGCCGGTCACGAGCGTGCGAAATTCCTTTTCCAGGCGGCGCAGCTTTGATTTGATGGCGCGGTTATGCGATTGTTTGCGCTCGTTGCTGCGCATCCGGCGTTCGGCTGACTTTGTATTCGGCATAATGTTCGATTTAAAAGAGCCAGTGATTTTAGCTGGACTAAGTCGAATGTCAAATACCGCCTTTCCGATTTTTTAATACGCTTTAAAGCCGTAATCCAGCCTCCGAATTGACTTCAGAAAACCGCGGGTTGCGGCGCCTTCGAGCACGAGTCCCATTTACACCCCTTCCAAAATCTCGAAGATCTCAAATCCACAATAACCACAGCCACTTCCGGACTCTCGCCATCCGTTTTCTCGCTCGTTTACACGTTTACTTTCTTACACAAATAAAATGTGCGGAATCCCACTTTTTGGATCGCCCGCCTGCTTCAAAAATAGTTTGGGCAACACCCCCATCCGGTGGCGCTTCAGCGAGCCCAAATCTATAGCCGGAGGAATATTTTTCGTCGGTACATCCAGCCGGCCAGCCAAAAGAACAGGCCAATGCTGACGAGCGAAACGACGACATCTCCGAACCCCTGCGCCACGTGGGTGTTTAAATAGTCCAGCACCGGGCCGCCTGCCAGGCGCTCGGCCATTTTACGATACCCCTCGCCGCCCGTCAGGTTGCTGACCATGTACAGCGTGATCGGGTTCATTCCCACCCAGACAAATGGCCGGCACCAAAGCTGCCATTTTTTCACATCAACAATCCAATAAAACGCCCCAAGCAACAGGGCGCTGTAGCCGCCTGCCACCAGGACGTAGGAAGAGGTCCAAATTTTTTTGACCACCGGGAATTGCATTCCCCAGAAAAATCCCAGGATCACGCCGGCGATGCCCATGAAGAGAAGCCAAAAGACCTTTCGTTCATCCGGGACGGCTTTATTCATCAAGAATAGCCCGGCAAAAATGCCGAGCAGGCCGGTCGCGATCGCGGGAATCGTGCTCAGGAGGCCTTCCGGGTCCCAGAAGCTGTTGTAGAGCCGCCCGGGCAAATGCTCAAAATCACAGTCATTGCACACGTTATAACCCATGTCGTATTTGCCTTTCACCCGGTTTGTCGTGGAGAAATACATCTGCCTTGCGGCGATCATGACCGGGTTGTCTTTCACGGCGCTGGGATTATTGGTGTAGTCGTTGATGGCCCGAAACTGCGCCGCCAACTGAATTTTGCCCTGTTGTGCGGCGAGCGCGGCCAGCGCGTCAGGCTGCATTCGGATGTCGCGGATGGGAACGTATTTCATCAAACCCCAATAACCCAGCAACAAGGCCAGCGTCACACCGGCCAGCGCGCGCGGCGGCAGGAAACAAAACAGGATGCCTCCAAAAAAATAGCAAAGGGCAATGCGATTGAGCACGCCCATCAGGCGCAGGTCCGGCCAGGGATATGTAAATCCACCGGAATAAATCAGCGCGAGTACGTACAATAAAATCGAGCGCCGGACAATCCGCTTGAGCGCCGCCCCGCGTCCCTCTTTTTCAATGATTCGCGTCAGCGAAAACACCGTCGATACTCCCATGATGAAAACAAACAGCGGGAAAATCAGGTCATAAAAATGCACGCCCTGCCAATCGCAGTGGGAAAGCTGGGTGGCGAGAAACTGCGTAGGGGCGCAATGGCCCAGTTTATTTAGCGCAACCACCAGCGCATCCGCGCCGAGGATCCAGAACATGTCAAATCCCCGCAACGCGTCGAGCGACATGAGCCGTTGAGTTGGACCGGCGCCGGTGGGGGATGACTCAGCCCGGACGCCCGCTTTTGGCGTGACAATTTCAGCCATAGGCGTTGCAGGTTTCATTTTC
>DASYZW010000250.1:0-2842 GCA_035945915.1 Verrucomicrobiia bacterium
AAAAAGCCGACGCAATCAAAGATAACCGTCACGGCAACGCACGTGGTCGTGCGGCGTTCGACGGATTATATGGCCATTTCCGATATAAATTTGCAAAAGGCGCTTCAATTCATTCGCGATCACATCCGTGAAAATATCAGGGTACTCGATGTCTCCCGCGCCGCCGGCCTTTCGAGACGGGCCCTGGAAATAAAATTTCAACGGCAAATGGAGTCTTCCGTTCACGACTATATCAAACGCCTGCGCACCGACCAGATCATGCGGCTCCTGGTGGAAACTGATTTGCCAATCGGCCAAATCGCGGAGTCGCTGGGCTTCTCGGATATCCAGCATTTCGCCCGGTATTTTCGCGCGGGAACGCAAATGAGTCCGCTGGCCTATCGCCGGCACTTTGGAAAATGAAACATTTATCCCCAATAAAGCCCACTGCGCAAATTGGCGACACTTTTGCGCAAATCGGTCTTGTGGGCGAATGTCCGCAGGTGGTACATAAAGTCAAAAGCCTGCCCGGAGTATCAGAGTATATTACAGGCATCCATGTTCACACCGCGCAACCGGCTGCGTCGCCCGTATGTATGGGGCTAAATAAACAGGCAACTGAACAGAAAGTTATTTGTGATTAACCTAAAACAATTTGAAGTTTGGTTCATTACCGGCAGCCAGCACCTATATGGGAATGAAGCGCTTAACCAGGTAACAGCTCATTCGAAGGAGATCGTATCGGTGCTCCAGACTGCGGACGCAATTCCGGTCAAACTGGTCTTTAAAGCAGTGGTGAAAAGCGGTGACGAAGCATCAAAGCTTTGCATGGAAGCCAACGCGGCTGCAAACTGCATCGGGTTAATCACGTGGTGCCATACGTTTTCACCTTCCAAGATGTGGATTAACGGGCTCAAGATACTTCATAAACCAATTCTCCATTTGCATACGCAGTATAACCGGGACATTCCATGGTCCACGATTGACATGGATTTCATGAATCTGAACCAGGCGGCGCACGGTGACCGTGAGCATGGCTTCGTGATGAGCCGAATGCGCCTGGAGCGTAAGGTGGTTGTTGGATTCTGGCAGGAGAAGGCCGTGCGGAATCAAATCGGCGCCTGGTGTCGCGCGGCGGCGGCATGGAACGACTGGCATGGCGCGCGGTTTTGCCGTTTCGGCGATAATATGCGCGAGGTGGCCGTCACCGAAGGGGATAAAGTTGCCGCGCAAATGCAATTCGGCTTTTCCGTAAATGGATTTGGGATCGGCAATTTAGTCCAGTCGATTAATCAAGTCGACGACTCTCAAATTGAGAAACTGATCAAGACCTACGAATCGAATTACACCCTGAACGCCGGGGCAAAGAAGAATTCATTCGGCTCGAAATCGATACGCGATGCGGCGAGAATCGAGCTCGGCCTTCGAGCGTTTCTGGATCAGGGTGAATTCAAAGGATTTACCACGACTTTTGAAGATTTACACGGCTTGCCGCAATTGCCTGGGCTGCCGGTCCAGCGCTTGATGTCTGAAGGCTACGGTTTCGGAGCGGAAGGAGACTGGAAAACGTGCGCTCTCCTCCGGGCATTCAAAGTCATGGCTTCGGGCCTTAAACCGGGAACTTCTTTTATGGAGGACTATACGTATCATTTGGATCCAAAGGATACGAAGGTTTTGGGAGCACATATGCTGGAGATTTGTCCCAGCATCGCCAGCGGTAAACCGTCTCTGGAAGTGCATCCATTGGGAATCGGCGGAAAGGAAGATCCAGCCCGGCTTGTCTTCGATGCCACTCCCGGTAAAGCCATCAACGTATGCCTCGTCGATATGGGCAATCGATTTCGATTAATTCTTAACGAAGTGGATGTCATTTCGCCGGACAGACCTTTAAAAAAACTTCCCGTGGCGCGGGCCATCTGGAAATGCAAGCCGGACTTTCAGACAGCCGTCGCCGCCTGGATTTATGGCGGTGGCGCTCACCACACCGTCTTCAGCCAGGCAGTCACAACCGAAATGGTCGAAGACTTTGCGCGCATGACCGGTGTCGAGTTGTTGATTATCGATGACAAAACCTCCCTCCGGGATTTCCAATCGGAATTGCGTACGAATGAAGTCTACTACGGGTTGAAAAAATGGCCTTTGGGGTAAATCAAAGTCGAGATGAAACTCCGGCAGCTTCTGAATTCGCGTCTGCTATTTGCGGTCTTCGCCGGCACCCTCTCGTTAGCATCTTTTCCCGCCGTTGCGCACGACTATCCATTCAAACCCGTGCCATTCACCGCGGTCCATCTCGATGACGTTTTCTGGGCGCCGCGTTTGGAAACAAACTGCCTCACAACGATTCCTTATGCGTTCAACAAGTGCGAGGAGTCCGGGCGCATGAATAATTTCCGGCGCGCCGCCGCCGTATTAAGCGGCGAAGACGTCGAAGACCGCAAGCCGCCGGGCTTTCCATTCGACGACACGGACCCGTACAAGGTGCTCGAAGGCGCATCCTACGCGCTAAGCGTGCAACCGGACCCGGCGATGCGTGCTTACCTGGACAAATTGATATCACTCATTGCCTCGGCGCAGGAACCAGACGGCTATCTTTACACTGCGCGCACGATCGATCCACAGCATCCGCATCCCTGGTCCGGCGACAAGCGCTGGGTTAATGAAGAGGAACAGAGCCACGAACTCTACGATGCAGGCCATTTGTTTGAAGCCGCCGCCGCGCATTACCAGGCCACCGGCGAAACCAATCTCCTCAGCGTTGCAACCAAGGAGGCGGATTTGCTCGATCGGGTGTTTGGCCCCCGCCCTGGCCAACTGCATGTCTGGCCCGGCCATGAAATTGTCGAGATGGGGCTTTGCAAACTTT
>DASYZW010000251.1:0-11065 GCA_035945915.1 Verrucomicrobiia bacterium
ATTCATGGAATCCACGGTCGAACCCCAACTATCCCGAGGGCGGTTTTAGTGCGGGACCGGCGCTCGGGGTGTCCGGCGCAATTCCGCTGACGGTCGGTTCCAACGATATTTTGATCGCGGATTTCGACGAAACGAATTACCCGGCGGGATGGGTCGCCACGGGCACGGCCTTCGGCGCCGGGCCAATTCAAGGGGGCACGTGGCCGGGTGAATTACCCGCGGTCCAGGGTTTTCTCGGACCGGCGTGCGTGAACACTTATCGCGGCGCGAATGGACCCCAGGGCATGCTGACCTCGCCTCCGTTCACAATTCAAAAAAATTACATCGATCTTTTAACCGGCGGCGGCAGCGACACGAACAATGACGCGGTCAAGCTGGTGATTGGCAACAACGTCATTTATGCCGCGGCCGGCCAGCAATCCGGCACATTGAATTGGTCCACCTGGAATGTCTCGGCGTACATCGGTCAAACCGCCCAAATCGAAATCGTCGATACCACGAGCGCCAGTTGGGGATTCATTCTGTGTTCCTGGATCGTCCAGACGGACAATGGCAACAGTCCTGCGAGCCGTTACACGGGGACATTTTCGCCGTCGCAATCCATTGTGACCGGCTGGAGCGATTGGGGCTTTCAATTTGCCTTGCCCGATACCCAGGGCAGGAGCGTCGGGCTCAACCTGGTCCGGGGCGTTCCGTTCGTCTGGACATTTTGGACGAACATGGACCCGGTCATCAATTTTGGTGGCGTGCCGCTCTACGACACAAACGGCAACCAAATCAATTTGAACGGCCAAACCAATTTCACGGCCTCGTGCTTTTCCTTTGATGACCAGGGCCGAACTTTCGGGATTTTTGCGCCGAGCAACACGACGTTTCAAATTTCCGGCGCCAGTCTTACCGCTGAATTGAATGACACGAATAATTTTCTCGTGTTTGGCGCGCTGCCATCGGATTCCCGGCTGAATGAGTTCGCCGGCTACGCCTACGCGTGCGTCACAAATACGGTTTACAATTGGACCTACGATTGCACCAACGGGCAAGTGGACACGGAATGGACGCTGCAGACCACCCCATTGCAAAACGGCGAGACGAACACGCTACAGGGCTGGCTGCCGCATCATTATCGGACAACGTCGAACAATCTGGTTTTCAAACCATACGATTATTTAACTCCGCGCGGCATCATGCAAATCGCCGCCGGCACCCAATTTCAAATTAATTACAATTTTCACGGCATCGCGCCGGTCCTGCCGGCGCCCCACATCAATAATCTTCCCAACGACTACGTTGCCTCGCGGATGACGAATTACATTCTGAACTTCGCGGCCATTCATCCCCAGGACATCGCGGACACATATTACGGAGGCAAAGACATGGCCATTACCGCGCAGTACATGAATTTTGCGCAGCAACTCGGAATGACCAACGCCATGCAACAGATGGAATCGAGCCTGCGCGGCGAATTAACGAACTGGCTTAGTTATTGGCCGGGCAAAACTAATTTCATGTTTGCGCGCTATAATAATTGGGGAGGGCTGATCGGTTTTCCGGCGGACTTCGGTTCGGAAGCGTTTAACGATAATCACTTTCATTACGGCTATTTCGCCCTCGCCTCCGCCCTTCTCGGCATGGAAGACACCAATTTTCTCACGCAATACGGCCCCATGGCCACGCTCGTGGCTAAGGAATATGCCAACTGGGACCGCGCCGACACAAACTTTCCATTCTTAAGGACATTCGATATCTGGGAAGGCCATTCCTGGGCCGGCGGCTTCAGCAGCGGCGGCGGTGAAAACCAGGAATCCTCCTCGGAAGCGATGAATTCCTGGGTCGGTCTTTTCATGCTTGGTAATATGCTGGGAAACAAATCCATGGCCGCCGCCGGCGCCATGGGATACGCGACGGAATCCGCCGCGGTGAACGAGTATTGGCAGGACATGTACCAAACCAATTTCCCGGCGAGCTACGGTAAAGGCGGCGTCGGAATCCTGGGTTCCGGCAGCATTAGCTATGCGACCTATTTCGACGGCGACCCGGCGTGGGTGTACGCCATCCAATGGGTGCCGGAAAATCATTGGAACAATTATCTCGCGCGCAATCCGGTCTGGGCCAACTGGCAATTGACGAACATGTGGAATGAGCGCGTCATTGCCAGCGAATACGGCATCAACGGCTTCACGCTCGCCGATGCGAACAATGCCGTCGCGCAGGGCGGATATCTCGGAAATTATATTTTGGGATTTCAATTGCTGTTCGATCCGGACGACGTCGCAGCCATTTTGGACGACGCCTACGCCACCAACGGCGGTATTGCAACCGATCCCACATATTCCGGAGTGAGTTATTATCTGACCCATTCGCTTCGCGGACTCGGTGTTCCCGACCCGGATTTTTACACCGGTTTGCCGACCAGCGAGATGTATTTCAATCCGGCCACCGGCGTACATACCGCCGTTATTTACAATCCGGCGCCGACCAATCAAACGGTGAATATCTATAACAACGGAATATTTTTGACCAGTTACACCGCGGCGCCGCAGGAGCTGCTCGTCGTCACGCCCGGTTACACAAATTATCCCGTGCTGAATATCCAGGCCGGGGAGCAAATTTCGTGGCCTTCGATCAACGGCAATAGTTACACGCCTCAGTCGTCACTGGATAACGTTCACTGGACCAATCTGGAAAATAGCTTGGCTGGCAACGGTACGACGAATTTCCTGTTCGCATCGGACGCGGGCCTGGGAAATTATTTCCGGGTCCTTGAAATGACCATACCGTTGAATTCCTCCATTTCGGTGATTTCCAATGGCGGGTTTGAACTGACGAACGGCGCCAATCCTTTGGCATGGACGCTTAGCGGCAGTCAATTACCGACGCTCGACTCGCAGGCATCTCACTCAGGCAATAATTCCATGGAACTGGCAGTCACCAACACCGCCTCAACTCCAAATACGGCAACCATTTCACAGACTTCAACAAACGGCTCCATCGTGGCCGGCGCCAGTTACAATTTTTCCTTTTGGACCATGCAAATCAGTTCTGGTGTCAGCTATGTGCAAAATTATCAATTGAATTGGCTCAACAGCGGCGGCGGCAGTATTGGTTCCGTCGGGTGGAATCCGATCACCGCCGGGTACGGCACGTGGACTCAAAATGTCGCCACCAACCTTATCGCTCCGGCCGGCGCCGTAAAAGCGCAAATTCAACTGTCTGCAAACACGGGCGCGGTGCTCAACGGTTACGGCGAGGTTTTGATCGACGATGTTGCGCTGGCCACAAATTCTCCTGCCACAACCAATATTCTCGCGGCCACAGTGCAACCTGCCGTGCAAATCGGCTGGTCATCAGAAATTGGCCGCTTCTACGATGTCGATATTTCATCAAATCTCCTTTCAAATAGCTGGTCGGCCCTGGCGATATCTGTGCCCGGCCGCGGAACGACGAATTTCATCTCCGATGTCATCTCCAGCACCCAGGCAAAATTTTATCGCGTTGCCGAACATCCCTAATTCCCTGCGATCTCGCGGTAACATCGTAGCGCGATGCCCCTGCCTAAAAGAACGCCGTTCACGAGAACCCTGCCTTTTGCCCCTGCCCGGAGTTGCGATGACTCCGGTAATTGGTTAAAATGCGCATTCCAAAACACTATGGGAGCACAATGGAAACAGGCCGGTCGCGAAGCCAGCGCGCACAAAAAAGGCCAAATGACGGTCAAGCTCGTCCGCGAAATCATGGTCGCGGCCAAGCTCGGCGGGCCGGACCCTGATCTCAACGCGCGTTTGTACGTCGCCGTGGAGAAAGCGAAAAAAGCTTCCGTCTACAAAGATACGATCGAGCGCGCCATCAATAAAGGCGCCGGAATCGGCGACGAAAAGGTCAATTACGAGACGGTCATTTATGAAGGATTTGCGCCGCACAAAGTCCCGGTGGTCGTCGAATGTTTGACCGACAATCGCAATCGTACCGCGCCGGAAATTCGCAATTTATTCAAGGCCGGCTCACTCGGGCAACCGGGCAGCGTATCGTTTTTCTTCAATCACCTGGGGGTCGTCGAAGCCACACACGCGGACCCCAATCGCGATGCCGAAGCAGACGCCATTGAAGCAGGCGCCCAGGAAATTGAGCCGCTGGAACCTGATGAAGTTCCCGCCGGCGCAAAAGGCGCGCGCTTTCTGACAGAAATCAAGGACCTGGACCATGTCTCCAAGGCGCTTAAAACGGCCGGCTGGAATGTGATCGCCTCTGAGATTCGTTATATCGCAAAAAATTTCACGGAAATTTCAGACGCGCATCGGCGGGAAGTCGTAAAGTTTCTCGAGGGGTTGGACGATCATGATGACGTGCATCGGGTTTATGCGGCGATGAAGTAGGGTTGTGCAGGATTGAAAAACTCCTGGCTGAATAAATCCACTGTGGATCAGTTGCCCATCGCTTTGCCGGCGAGCCAGCCCGTTGTCCAGGCGGCCTGAAAATTGAAGCCTCCGGTGATTCCATCAATATCCAGGATTTCGCCGGCTAAAAAAAGTCCGGGGCAGATCCGGCTTTCCATCGTTTTAAAATTCACCTCGCTTAGCTTCACGCCGCCGCACGTCACGAATTCGTCTTTGTTTAAACTTTTTCCCGTCACGGGAAATTCCGAATGGAACAATTGTTGAATCAACTGGTGTTGGCCGGCGCGTGAAAGCCCCGACCAGCGAAGGTCCCTGGAAATGCCCGCGGCCTGGACAAGTTGTTCCCAAAGTCGCACCGGCAAGGGAGCAATCGGTGAATTGACGACCAGTCGCGCCGGCTGCAAATTTCGACGCGATTGAATTTCACTCGATAGCTTTTCATCGTCCAAAGCAGGCAGCCAATTGACCAGAAGAGAAAAGGAATAATCCTTTTCATGCAATTCGCGCGCGCCCCACGCGGACAATCGCAATACTGCCGGACCACTAAGACCCCAATGCGTGATGAGGAGTCCACCCGTTTCGCGAAGCTTGCTCTGCCCCACCCAGAGTTCGACGCGTTCAATGGAAATTCCCGCCAGGGCCCGCAGCCACGGCGTGGAGATATGAAATGTAAACAGCGACGGCACAGGCGGTTCCAATTGGTGACCAAGCGAAACTGCCAATTGTCCAAGCGCAGGTGTGCGGCACCCTCCCGTCGCCAAAAGCAACCGATCGCAGGATAAACGTTCACCTTTGGAGAGAGTCAGGTGAAATCCGCCGCCGGGATTTTTCAGACTGGATTCCAGGCTGCAATTGGTTCTCAACCTTATTCCAGCGCTTCGCGCGGAATTCAGCAGGCAATCGATGATCGTTTGCGAAGAATCCGTGATGGGAAACATTCGTCCGTCGCTTTCGGTTTTCAATTGGACGCCCCGGCTTTCAAACCAGGCGACGGTATCGCTTGCCTGGAATTTTCCGAGGGCGGAGATCAGGGCACGTTCGCCGCGCGGGTAGCGCTTGGAAAATTCGCGCGGATCGAATTGAGCATGCGTGACATTGCATCGGCCGCCGCCGGAGATTTTAACCTTTGAGAGAAAATGCGACGATTTCTCGAGGACAAAAATTTCCGTGTCAGGCGCCGTTTCCGCGCAAGCCAGGGCGGCAAAAAATCCGGCCGCCCCGCCGCCGGCAATCACGACGCGTTTAGAATTCATTCCCGCGAACCTATCAGAGGGAACCGGAGTTGGCAGGGCTTTTGTCTTTGCTCGCCGCGATACCCCGGGCATCTCGCAATGCCCGTTCGACGGACGGCTTTCCGCGCGCGCTATCGAAATTGTAAAGAGCCTGGTAGATGCAATTTGTATCGTTCAATAGCGCGCTGGTCAGCCAGGAAGACCAAGTCCCGTAATTCGTTGGAAACAGATTGAACTCGCCGTAGCAGTAGCCGCTTGCATACCACTCGACATCCGCTCGCTTGGCAGGATTATAACCGGCGGCGCTTGGGTTGTACCAGTTGACGAGGGACGCCGGCAGCCAGTTGTCCGCGTCCACTTGCACCAAAATGGGTACATTCAATCGCTCAGCCAATGCCAGGTCCTTGCGCATAAGGGCCACTTCGGCGCGGCTTCCTCCTTTCGCCGCGCAGGGATAATAGAGACAACTCACCCCCACTTTCAGCGGCGACCTTCGATTTCCAGTCCCAAAAGTCTCGCTCACATAATTCATCAAAGCGGATGAACCGATGCGTTTGCCGCTATCCAATCCATCCGGGGCGTAATTCAACAAAAAATATTGGGCGCCGACCCCGGAGACTGGCGAGATCAGCGCACAAATCACTGCAACTAAAATGGATCGCTGCAACGGCATCAGCAGTGCGGGCGTACCGTTATGACGCAACCTCGGCCGCTTTGGCCTTGCGCTTTCGCCGCGTTCAATCGGACTTCAGGTTACAGCAAAAGAGCCGAACTATTTCCGGCGGCGCAAAAACCACAAGCCGACTGTGCCAAGCCCGCCCAACGCCATTGTGGAGGGTTCCGGTACCACGTCAATGTAGGTAGCGCCATTTAACCCGGTAATCAAAGAGGAATTGATCGTCTGTCCCGAAAGGGTATATTCGCCCACTGTATTGCTTCCAGTGTTCACGACATAGAGATCGTTACCTGTAATCGCCACCCCTTGGGGTGCATTCAAGCCAGTAATCAACGACGCATTAACCACCTGGCCGGAAAGCGTGTATTCGCCGATCGTACCGTTGTAATAGCTGGGAACAAACATGTCATTCCCCACAATCGCGATATCATAGATGCCTGGCGCTGTCGAAAACGAATTCAATAAGGTCCCCGATGCATTGTATTCGGAAACACCGCTGACTGGACTCGGTATAAAGATATCACCCCCGGACTCAGAGGAATCGGGAGGTGTGCCAGTAGTCGTAACGGCATTCAGCAGCGACCCGGATGTGTTGTATTCATCGATAACGGAAGTGGCTTGATTGGCGACATACAGATTGCCTCCCGAACTGGAAAGGCCCCAGGGATTGTTCAGCCCGGAGGAAATCAATGAGCCATTCACCAACGACCCGGAAGTCGTGTATTCGGCGACGCTGCCACTGTTCTGGTTTACGACAAACATGTCGTTGCCAATCACTGTGACGCCCTCAGGATGATTCAACCCGGTAACCAACGCCGAATTGATCGGCGCCCCATTCAGGCCGTATTCGCCAATTGAGTTGCCGGTTGTGTTTACGACGTAGATCTGCCCCTTGAGGGTGGGAGCCAAACTGCAGGTTAGCGCCAGGGCGATTGCATGGATTTTCACTTTGGTATTCATATATTTATAGTCATTTGTTTTGGTTTCTACCGCATAATCAAACGCAATATTTTCAACTTAAATTCAAAAGTCAAGACAAATGTGAAAAATAAAAGCCGTCCTGGACAGCAAGTGTGACAATTAATCAAAGGTTAATGAATTAGATGCCGGTGATATATTTCCGCAATTCGTCGTTGGAGCTTTGGAAAAAATTTGGGCCGTTGTAATAAAAATATTGCGGTCCTCTGGACCATTGCGCAGTACCGTCTAAATACTATCGGTGCGAAGATCAGTTAGAGCGGATTCACCTCGCTGCTAATAAGCCAAATCTACTTCCCAAAAATGGCCGTGTAAATTCGTTACACAGACGCCTGCTCTAAGACTTCTTCCCGCAATCGCTTTTGAAGCGACGAAATGACGTCCCGTGCCCCGGTAACGGATCGGCCGGTGATCATCGCAATTTCGTCAGGTTCAAAACCCTCGACAAAATAAAGCTCAAATATTTCCCGTTCCAGCTTTGGCCATGATTTGGCCGTTTGTCGCATTTGCGCCAGCAAGTCATGCTGAGCCGCAATTGCGTCAGGCGTCGCCGTTTGAGCATCCGCCAGGATCTCTCCGCCATCTGTCAGAGACGGCTCAAACTCTTTTTCTATGATGTCCAGGGGTTGTTCCGGGTCATATCCGTCAGCAAGGGCCAGATTTTCACTCAAAGACTGCGGCGTTTCCAGGGAGACCGTTTCTCGGGCCTGCATTTTTAATTCCTCGCAACTTCGCGCAATTTCCTGTCGGGCCAGCATGTAAAGCCAAAGCAAATAACCTGCTTTGATAGGTTTTTTTCGAGGCTCAACCAACGCGCGGCGGGCAACTTCATCTACCACGGCGCAGGCATCAATGGCACCGGCGGGCAGTTCTCCCGTTGCCATTTCATGCCAAAGATGTCGTCGCACGTAACGAATCAATCGCCGGTTATGCTGTTCGAGCAAGTCGCGAATAACCTCCGTGTCGTTTTGCGGTCCAATGCCCTCTGCCTGCGGTTGGGTTGTGAAACCGGTGCTTTTAAGCTGGCGCAATTGGTCGCGGCGTCCTTTGCGCTTCCAGAATGCTTCGCGCCGAAGCTCGGACTTCAATGAGAGAAGTTCCCGCAGCAACCCTTTGACGGCGTCATCAAAAGCCTTGATGATGTCGGGCGCGGATTTCTTGCTGCGCAAAATAGTCGATGGCACCCGCAATGTCAGCGCGGCGGTGTGAAGTTCTTTCCTCGGATGCCGTTCCAGCGCGATATGCAAATGAACCGCATCGATCGGGAAATGATTCAGGTGCGTTTCAAGTTTTGAAATTTTTTGCCGCAACTTTTTGCGCAACAGTTCGTGGCCGTGCAGGTTTTTGGTGACCAGATTCCACGGAAGTTCCCGGGACAAGGTTGTTGCCATAGTTATAATTTAAAGACTTACCGGTTTCGTCTTCCTTTCCTCACTCAACATATTCAGGAAATCTTCAAAGACTTTGCGATGTTTCTCCTCATCGGCCAATATGGCGATGATCAGGTCCTGGGTGATAATATCTTTGCCTTCGCAAGCCTCAATTAGCTTCTCGTATCGAACAATGGCATTGCGCTCCGCTTCGAGAACCCCCTCTACGGCAATCAACGGATCGGTCTCATCATGCAGGGGCAAAACTCTTTGTGCTTCCTTTCGAAAGGCATCCGGCGAGCGCACCCCGAGCTCCTTCAGACGAATGGCGATTCTTTTCGCATGGGCCAGTTCCTGCGCGATATAGACATCAAGAGATTCTGCAATCTGCCGCGACCCCGGCCCATCCAACCAAACCGAATTGGCCAGATAATCTTCGACCGTTTGCAATTCCGCTATGTAGGCGGCCTGAAGAAGCTCGAGGATGTTCGAGTTATGCAACAACTTTGGATTCATCGTCCATCTATCCCCCTTCCGCGCCGCATATTCGAAACACGACAATCAGATACAGGTATTCAATTCCAAAGCGGTTTAACGCGACCCTAACGGAATCGCCGTCCCCGACACCGCCAGGAAATTGAATTTCCAGTGGATAATCCGCCGCCATTGCTCCATTCCCCTGGCATCGCCAACATTTGTAACGGCCAGTGCCACCATGTCCGCCACAGGTGAGGCAGGTCGTCAGACCTGGAATTCGCAGACGAATCGTTCCGCCTTGGGTCGCTTCCCCGGGATTAAGGACCGCCTCCAAAGCAAGGTTTTCAATCTGTTCGGTTTTTGGCCGGGGCCAATTTTCAAAATTGCTCAAGAGCCGTTCGAATAGTTCCTCGAAGGACGGACCGTAACTGTCAAACGGATCGGCAATCGAAAATTCGCGGGCGCCGTATTTGCGGCCCGCCTGCTTGAGAGGTTCGATTTTGGAACGGCGGACAACCAATGGTTCCGGTGCTGGTCTGCGGGAAGCCCGGCGAACCGGAACCACTTGGCTTTGACGATCATAGAAACGGCGACGGTCCGGGTCGCTCAACACGTCATAGGCTTCCTGTATTTCCAGAAAAGGGTCACTTTCTCTCCCGGAATGGTCCGGATGTAGTTCCATCGCGCGACGCCGGAAGGCTGACTTGATCTCCTCAAGCGTCGCGGTCGAATTCACGCCTAAAATCAAGTAATAGTTTTTTTGCATAACGTCTCAAATACAAAGATATCCTGCCTATTACCAAATTGGTAATAGGCAAGAGCCGTCGCAGCGAGAATCAAAAGCAAAATGTCCAACCATGTCATGTTCATGATCCCACGCTCGGGAACGTTGTCCGGCACAAAAGTGCCAGGGCAACGATTCCGTTTCAACCCGCCTTCGGTATGGTAATGATCAAATCATGACCCTCGTGCTTAACGGTCATTTGGTTTTGCTTTACGGGTGTCGGAAGCTGGACAGTCTGTTCATACTGACCCCATTCCGACGCCTGTGACACGGCATTGGTTTGATTGCTTTTCTCGCCTTGCCGGCTGTTGACTTCAACTGTCAGTGTCTGACCATTATTCAATGTCACGTGAACATCTGAGGTTTTGGCGTCTGGCAAAAAGGCGTGTACTAAGTAACAGTCTTTCAAGTTTTGAACGTTAATGGAAGTTGAATAATTCGGATTCGCCTGCAAGAAATCAAACTGCGGCTGCATCCGGAACTGGTCAAACATCTGGTTAAACGATTGGTCCATCTGCGACTGCATCCGTTGGATTTCCTGAAAGGGGTCCCATGGATTGGCGCCAGGCGCCGGCGCCGGCTGATTCGTATCGCTTTGTTTGAACTGCCGTGACATGTCGTCCAATGACTGGTTCATCTGCTCTTGCATCATTTGAATCTCCCTGAACGGATCCCACTGATTTGAACCCGTCGACCGGCCCGGCGTCCCAACCAATGCCAGCGACGACTCCGTATTATTTTGCCGTTGACTGGTGTGGCCGATTTCTGTTCCTGCCACGCCAATGGCTACGCCCGCGGCTAAGGCAACTAGACCAATTAATACTCCTTTTGATTTATAATTGTTCGCGTTCATATCATTCCTCTCATTCAATTTTGGTGGCTGCCGTATTCATGCCGGCAACTCAACATTGTTAAATTCAAGGATGGATACAAATTTTGAGCCCATCCTATGGCATACGACAAATCCGGTTTTCGGAATGTTCAAACCAGAGGGCGTCGGGAATTTTTCTTGAGCAAAAATGTCACAGTGACACAGACAAATATGGACTCATTGGCACAGTGCTGCCTCTCCGGGGAAAAGAAGTTCATGCGGTAAACATTGGATTTTTCAACGGCAAGAGCCGCCGTGACCTTTGGCACGACGGTTGCATGGGCGA
>DASYZW010000252.1:0-1761 GCA_035945915.1 Verrucomicrobiia bacterium
ATTATTATCGATCGCGCGGACCGGTTTGGGCTGAGTGATTTGTATCAGCTCCGCGGCCGTGTCGGGCGTTACAAACACCAGGCGTATGCGTATTTGCTGCTGCCGCGGCATGCGAGCCTGCTGACCGACGTTCGCAAACGGATTAGCGCCATCCGCCAGTATTCGACCCTGGGAAGCGGATTTAAAATTGCGATGCGGGACCTGGAAATTCGAGGCGCGGGCAATCTGCTGGGCGCGGAACAAAGCGGGCATATCACCGCGGTCGGCTTCGAACTTTACTGCCAGTTGCTAAAACAGAGTGTGTCATCGTTGAAAGGTGAAAAAGCCAAACCGCGTGTCGCGGTGGCCGTGAAATTGGATTTCCTGCAACAGGAACAGGACGGGGCGGGGGGCGACGCGCGGCCATTTGCAAATCAGGCGATGCTGCCCCACTCGTACGCGCCCGATCCGCGGCATCGAATTGACATCTATCGCAAACTCGCGCAGGCCAATGAATTGCCTGCATTGAAGAACCTGGAAAAGGAGTTGCGCGATCGCTTCGGGACGCCTCCGCCTCAGGTGGAATTACTCCTGCTAATCGCCGAACTCAAGATTCTTGCGTCTGAAAAATCTGTCACGGCCATTGAAGTGAGCAACGACAAGCTCATGCTGACGCGTCAAAACGACTTCATCACCCTGGGCGGTAAATTTCCGCGTCTTACGAAGAAGGAAGCCAAGGGGCGATTGAAGGAAATTAAGAAGCTTTTGCTGGCGTTATGAAGAGCGGGCGCGATGCGTAAATGGAAAGCAGCCAGAAGTGTCTGGCTGCTTTCCGATCTCGCTGCGCAAAGATATTACAAACTGGCCATTAGCCGAGCCTGGCCAGCGTGGCCTTGACTGCGTCGAAGTTGGGCAGGTCCTTGGGCGTGGGCGTTTGTTCGCTGTATTGAATGACCCCGTTTTTATCGATGACAAACGCCGCGCGCGCGGCGGTGTCGCCCACACCGGCCAACATGGGGAATACGACGTCGTATTTCTTCGTGACCTCTTTGTTCAGGTCGCTGGCCAGCTTGACGCCAATTTTTTCCTTTTGGGCCCAGGCTTCCTGGGCGAAGGGGGTATCGACGCTGATGCCGATGACATCCGCGCCGGCGCCGGAATAGGCATTTAAGCCCGCGGTCAAATCGCACATTTCCTTCGTGCAGACGCTGGTGAATGCCGCCGGGAAGAACAGCAGCACGGTGTTTTTTTTGCCGAAATTATCGCTTAATTTCACGTCCACGAGGCCGGAGGCCTGTTTTGATTTGAGCGTGAAATCCGGGGCTTGGGAACCTGCTTTAATGGCCATAAATTTTTTGTGTTTGTTATAGTTGCGGCCAAAGAATCTGAAGCGTGACCGTTGCCGTGTCAATTCGATAAATGGCCAGAGGCGCAGGCGGCTGGGCGCTCTTCGTGATTTTTACCAGCCGCAGGGTCCCCCGCGCGTAAAGCGCGCGGAACCCGGTCTTTTACGCGTTCCAGGGTTGCGCCACGTTGATTGCGCCCGCCATACGGGCGCGGACAGTGGAGCGAGCTGTCCCTACCTGGAGACGGCACGGGATCGCGGCCGGCCGGCCGTTGGGAAATTGCGAATTCATTTGACAATTTGGCGTTTAATACCTACCGTTCGGTAGGTTTTTATGG
Organism: Verrucomicrobiia bacterium; assembly: GCA_035945915.1. GTDB lineage: Bacteria > Verrucomicrobiota > Verrucomicrobiia > Limisphaerales > UBA11358 > UBA11358. Next base: position 1,663 of record DASYZW010000252.1, read on the forward strand.
CAAAGCATGGTCCGGAAACCAGGAGGCAAGTCCTTAAGGCGGCGCTCAAGCGTTTCGCCAATGCCGGATATGCCGCCACCTCAGTCCAGCAGATCGTGG
>DASYZW010000253.1:0-4976 GCA_035945915.1 Verrucomicrobiia bacterium
GATGCCTAACGGTCCAAAGAAGGCATGAGTTGAGGAAGTTGACGCGGTGGGCAACAACTGTTGATGAACAGTAAACCATCAACCTCAATCATGCCCATGAAAACCAATACGCCCACAAACCGTGAAACGCAAGTCCGCATCCAACAATTCAAACTGGGGATGGATTGGCATGCCGAAAAGCCATTGGCGTGGCGGGCGCCCGCCGGAAGGATGCCTTTTTGCAGCGCGGCGCGGCCGGCCGGCGGAGAAAAGCAAAAGGGCAAAGCAAACGGAAAACGGACGGCCTAACAAAACTTCGACCAGCCTCCGCCAAGGCTACGGCGCGGCAGGCGGGCCTGCTCCGTGAGCCGCAGGCTTTTACGGGGCGAGTTCAACAACGGATTGATTCGATGCTCCACGCGATTACCCTTCCCAAACTACGGACCTCCCACACGCGCTCCGGTCGATTCAATCCTTTGGTGGTTTAGGCGTCATCGCCCCCGCCCATCCGCCACATAATCCGAAACACGGGTGACACATCAGCGTATATCACGAAAAGTGCGAGTGCAATCAACACTAGAATACCAAATCCGAATGATAGTCCCTTCACGTCATCGGAAACGGCGGAACTGCGCCGAAGCAACAAGGCAAGAGTAAGCCATGCAAATGGAATCAAAAAACCAACCATGCCGTAGCTGTATAAAAGTCCGGCTGGAGTCGGCATCGCCATGCCACTGCTTGTGGCAAATTTGTGCCACAAGCCCGAAGCGAGCACACCCGCAACAATAACTCCAACCTGCATGACAGCCACCAGCGTTGCGTTATAGATGGTGAACCTAGCTATGATGCCTAAGCTTGTTATTAACCCAAACTGAGTTTGGCATAACACGAGCCGGGTTGGGGTTATTCATGGGCAAACGTCCGCCAAGGTGACGTTGCAGTCAACCTGATTTTCAAGCACTTCAACATTCAACGTTCAACATCGAATGGAACAGTGGGACGCGGAGAGGGAGAAGTTCGAAGCGGACGCCGCCGCGCGGTGTCCCTACCTCGATAACGGCGGCCACGGATTTCAGGAACAATTCCTGCTCTAATTCAGGTTGTGCAAGCTCGGCAGGTGCGAAAATCCATCGGGACGAAAGCTGGAATACGGTCTTTCGCCGGTTTGTGTCTGGTTTGCTGCTCCCTGCTGTTCCCGGCGTTCTCTGGATGGAGTCGGCCGTTTGGCGGATTCCTCTGTGTTTCGAATTTTAATTTCAACGGCAATAACACCCTTGTTGACAGTTTTAATTCCTCGGACCCCACCCAGAGCGTTTGGCAAACCAACCGGTCCTACAATGGCCATTATTACGGTACGTATACCAGCACGTTGCGAACAGCCGACGTCACCGTGGGCGCGGGTGGCAGTATCGCCAACGTCGGCAACGCTTTCATCTACGGCTCCGTGGACACCGCTCCCGGAGGAGCCGTGTCCGTACAGAAAAATGGCTCAGTTGGCGACCTGGCCTGGGTCGATGGCGGAAACTTTGGCATTCAACCTGGGCACCAATACGATGACATGAACATGGTTTTCAGCGATGTGGTTCTCCCGACGCCGCAAAATGTTTGGTATTCGAATTGGTTGTCTCTGCCTCGCCTTTCTACGGGCACCAATATTTTGGGAGCAACCTATCACTATGTGATTACAAACATCGTCGGCAAGCCCGGCACCCCGACAAATAAAATTTACTATGCGATTTCCAGTCTCATGAACGGGGATGGGCTATTCATTTATGCGTCCAACGCGGTGCTTTACGTGACCAACGGAATTTCCATGAAAACCGGCGATCAAATCACGCTAAGCACCAACGGCAGCGTCGAAATCTATTCAGGGGCAGATGTTAATACCGGTTATGGTCTTATCAACAATTTCACACAATATGCGCCTGCTCTTAAAATTTACGGCCTTCCCGGCTGCTTCAGCATGACCTACGGCGCCAACCGGCCTTTAACTGCCTGGCTATACGCCCCCGAAGCCTCAGTGTTATTCAATAGCGGCGGCCCAATCACGTACGATGTCATCGGAGCTGTTACCTGCCATGACGTCTTGGTCAATGGACGTTACAATTTTCACTTTGACGCAGTTTTTAGCACAAATCTTCCCACGCCGCCCTCGGTTTATTCGTCGCCGAAGAACCAAATCGTTCAAGCGGGCTCAAACGCCACGTTCAGAGTCTGCGCATTCGGTGATCTGCCGTTGTACTATCAATGGCTGCTCAACCAGACCAATCCGGTGGCCGGTGACACGAATTTGTCCACGCTCGTATTGGCGGACGTTCAATTATCCGACGCGGGCAATTACTCGGTGTTGGTGACGAACCTGTACGGTTCGGTGACCAGCGCGCCGGCGAGCCTGGTGGTCTATACCGATGCCACGCCCACCATGAGCATTGATTCGGGGTCCACGAACGGCCAGTTCCAATTCGACATTTCCGGCGTGACCGGGCTGAATTACTCCGTCCAGGCCTCCACGAACCTGGTGGACTGGGTGCCTCTGGGGACGAACGTTTCGCCGTTCAGTTTCGTGGACACGAACGCAGTCCTTTTCCCGCAGCGTTTTTATCGCTCCGTTTTTACGCCTTGAATTGTCTCTTTCCGGTCTTGCGATGCGATTGCATTGACGTTGGTTATGTCATGTACGACTCAAAGACCTTCTTGAGTGCTAACATAGCTTCGCTTTAGCAATCTGATCCGCAAGCCAAACAGGGTGACGACGCCGACCGCAAACAGCGCCCACGTGGAAGGCTCCGGTACTGGCTGAATGGCAAGACCGTTAGGCTGCTGAAATCCGGTGCCCACAATGCTTCTGACCCCAGCGGGTGTGTATTCATAAATGATGCCGGTGCCCGAATCGCCCACAAAAAGGTTGCCCGCGGTGTCAAATGCCATCCCATTAACATTCGACAACCCGGTGGCAAAGGTGCTTTGCGTCCCACCCGGCGCGATTTCGAGGATGCTGGCGGGGTTGGCTTCCGCTACAAACACGTCGCCCGCGTTATCCACGGCCACTCCCTCGGCGGGTGACAACCCCGAGATGATCGTGCTTTTCACTCCACCGGGTGTAATCCTGGTGACATCGCCGCCGTAGTAATCCGCCACAAACAGGTTTCCGGCACTGTCAAAGGACAATTGATTGGGACCTGACAACCCGGAGGCGAATGTGCTTTGGGTTCCGCCTGGGGTGATTTTGGTGATGCTGCCCAGGAAGAAATTCGCCACATAAAGATTGCCCGCGTTGTCACACGCCAGGCCATGCGGGTAATTCGGCACGGTGGCAAATGTGCTCCGGGCTCCGCCGGGTGCATATTTATAGATGTTGTCGGTGCCATCATCCGCCACAAACAGGTCGCCCGCGTTATCGAAGGCTATTCCGTACGGATTGTTCAACCCGGAAGCAAAAGTGCTTTGGCCCCCGCCCGGAGTGATTTCGCCGATGCTGTTGGCGGAGTAATCCGCCACAAAGATGTTTTGTGAGAAGGCGGGGACTGCGGCGCTGGCCGGATGAGCCGAGATCAGGGCCAGCATGGTTGCGAATGACAGGGACAGGGATGTTTTCATGATTACCTCAGAGTATTAATGTTATAACTGCTGATTAATTGAATAGAACCGGGTAGAAGTGGTTGGTATCAAATAAGCGCCTTGCTGTCAAGCTTTAAAGCCATTCCACGGGGGGTTGGTTCGCTGTCGAATTTTGATTTACGGGTCGCCGCCCCGAAAGCGCCCGCTCGCGATGTCGTTTATCGGAGTTCGGGGTTGATCGGCGGCCTGCCCGCTATGCTGTATATCGGAGTTGCTCCCGGCGCGTTGTCAGGCCACTTGGAATAAATCATTTGATGTAATATCCCGAAACTTTCCACTGGCCATCCGGGTCGAGCATTGGCGTGACGGTCTCAACCGCTGCCTTCTTGTTCGCAAACGAAGTGTCGAACCGCAAGACCACGTATTGGCCGTCGGGCGCGCCGGGAAGTGACTTGCTGTATTGGGCGCTCTTAAGCCGGCGAGAGACCAAATCGCCAAGCGGCTTGCGGACGGCGACAATCGTATGTTCCCATTGATCCTGAGAGACCGCGGTCTGAAAGTAAGCGGCTGCGGTCTTCCAGCTCTCGGCGTAGTTGCCCGCGTCAACCAGGGTCAGCCACTGTTCCGCCGATTTCCGGGCAGCCGCTTCGGGTTGTGGTGCGCCCATGACGTTGCTCTCGGTCTTGTGTGAAGAAGCGGTGGGCGCCGTGCCACAGCCGGTCAGCAGCCAACATGCTCCTGCAACAAGAGCACAATGTTTAAAAATCGATTTCATAGGTTTCAACAACGGATTGATTCGACGCTCCGCGCGATTACCCCTCTCAAACTACGGACCTCCCAAATACGCTCCGGTCGATTCAATCCTTTGGTGGTTAGGCCACATGGTCATAAATCAATGGAGCTTCATGGAAGACAGCCATAACGAGCTGCCAACAGGAGGCATCTCATCAAAGGTGACATGAACATTGTAGGTCTGCTTCGGATGCAGAATATCACTAATCTGCTCTCCGCGATCGGTGCGTGACCAAGTGAGGATGTAACCGGAAACATCTGGTGGCAGCCAATTACAGGATGTGGTGTCTTGAGAGCTAATCGGAATCCGTGCAACAACGCCTGTGCTCTGCTGCAAAACTATCTCACCGCGAAAGCTCAACTGATCTGTCGGCGAGGAAACGCCAAGAAGAAACTGATAGGGCGGCGAATACTGGACAGTCATCGGAAAATCCAGATGATTCGTGGTGCAATCGGCTATTCTCTGCTTTTGCGGCACTTCGCAACCAGCCAAAGGTAACCCCGCAACGCAAACAATGATGGCTGCAAATCTCATAACGCGCGAATGACGCCTAACAGGTATTCGGCCAAACCTGGGTTTGGCCTAAGTCGGCAAGCTGATTTTGCCGATTTTGGTTCATTTCGTTAAAAGTAAATGGGTTGCGATG
>DASYZW010000254.1:0-6471 GCA_035945915.1 Verrucomicrobiia bacterium
GCGATGATTTGTTTGCAACCGGCAACGCGCAGGGCCTGGACAACCAGCAACCCAATCATCCCAGTCCCAACAACCATTACCGAGGCGCCTTTTGGAAGCGCCGTGCGCTTCACCGCATGTACCGCGACGGAGACCGCTTCCACCATCGCCGCCTGATCGAAGCTCAAATTTTCCGGCAGACGGTAAAGGATCCGCCGGGGTACCGCGACGAATTCGGCGAACGCGCCATGCCGGCGATATTCGGCACACGATACTCCAAGCACGCGGCGATTTTCGCAGAGATTTACTGAGCCACTCTTGCAATACCAGCATTCGCCGCAATAAATCGTCGAATCAAACGTCACGCGGTCCCCGGTTTTCCAACCGGTGACAGCGGCGCCGACCTTCGCAATTTCACCCGCCGCTTCGTGTCCCATGACAATCGGCGGAATTCGCCGGCCCGAGCTGCCGTCCATACCGTGTACGTCGCTGCCGCAAATGCCGCATGCGCGGACTCGCACAAGCACTTCGTCTGGCTGCACATCCGGCGTCGCGAAATCCGTCAGGACAAAACGTCGATATTCCTGGAGGACAAGCGCTTTCATACGGGGAGATTACCGATAATTTTTGTGCGCACAACATCGCACCATCCTGGCACTGTTTTTGTGCCCGCCAAGGCCAGCCCGGAAGGACCTGTTACCGTATCTCCGTCGCTCGCCATTTGTCCCGCCGGCGGCAAGTACTCCATTAATCCCATCGACGAACCGCCGACCTGCTCAGTGCCAGGGCACAAATCGCCCTGACCACAACTAATCGGCAGGGGTGCAAACAAGCGTTGCGCCTGAGTAGATATGCGTTTTCGAGTATTGGCTTCAGTTCCTCCGCGACCTGTTCAGATCTACTCGGTGAGAAATTTCTTGTTGCACGAAAGAGCGGTGTCACCGCCACCGCAATCCAGGACACAAGCGCGCATCGGGCGCGGCATGTGCCTCATTAACGCAGATCACCCAAAGCCGTCTCCGCCGCGTAATATCCGCACATACCGTGAACGCCGCCGCCCGGCGGCGTAGAAGACGAACAGATATAATAACCGGGAATCGGCATTCGATAAGGCTCGGGATGCGCGATCGGTCGCGCGAGCAAATGCCAAAGATCGTTTGCGCCGCCGTTGATGGAGCCGCCGACAAGGTTCGCGTTCTTCTTTTCCAAATCCGCACAGGATTCCACGTGCCGCGCCAAAATTCGCTCCCGGAACCCCGGCGCAAACCGTTCGATCTGGGCCTCGATTCGTGGCGCCATATCAAATGACGAACCGTGCGGCACATGGCAATACGCCCAGACGGTGTGCTTTCCTTGTGGCGCGCGGGTGGAATCAAAAATACTGGGTTGCGACAACAAAACGAACGGCTTCTCAGGATGCGCGCCATACGTCGCCGCTCGCTCGGCGGCGGCGACTTCATCGAGCGTGCCGCATACGTGAACGGTACCGGCCCGGCGGCACGGTTCAGCGGCCCAGGGAACGGGCCCGTCGAGGGCGAAATCCATTTTAAAGATACCCGGACCATATTTGAATCTCTTCAGCCGCCGCCGATAGCGGGGCGGTAGTTTGTCGCCAAAAATATGCAGCAATTGTCGCGGTGTCAGGTCAAGTAGAACCACCCGCGCTTTTGGAAGTTCCTCAACTTTTTCGATTCGCCATCCGGTAATAATTTCCCCGGAAAGGGTTTTGAACAATGATGCGAGCGCGTCACTGATTCGTTGCGATCCGCCGCGTGGAATGGGCCAACCGACGGCATGGCCGGTCATCCCGAGCACAAGCCCGAAAGCGGCCGAAGCCACCTGTTCGAGCGGCAGGAACGAATGCGCCGCCAGCCCGGCAAACAGCGCCCGCGCCGGTTCATCGGAAAAGCAACGGCGAGCCAAACCGCTGGCGCTTCGCAAACCGCGCAGGCCGAAGCGGCCGAACTGAATCGGATGCCGGGGCATGTGGAGCATCGGCTGCAAAAACTCGGCAGCCAGGATTTCCCAATTCGCGGCCAGCGGCCGCATCAACCGGTCATACGCGCGCGCGTCCACGCCCAATCCAGCGGCTGTACGCTCGACGGAACGATACAGCGCCGCCGCGCGATGTCCATCCAACGGATGCGCCACGGGAATTTCAGGTTCGATCCATTTCAATCCGAACCGCTCCAAAGGCAGCCGCCGGAAATACGGCGATCCCACCGCCAGCGGATGAACCGAAGAACAAACGTCATGAACGAAGCCCGGCAATGTCAATTCAGCCGACCGCGCTCCGCCTCCGATCGTGTCATTGGCCTCGACCAGGAGCACTGAAAGGTTCTCCTGCGCCAGCCGGATCGCCGCAGCCAATCCATTGGGACCGGCGCCGACCACCACCGCATCGTAAGAAGTCCTCGAAAGTCCCGGCATATTCTCCATTTCTGCCTGAACTATAAGCGAATTGAAAGCCGCTTCAACGCCAGCTCGCGCCAAAGTGAAACGAAGGCGCTCGGGGCCATAATTGAATGCGCTGTAACAGGATTTATGTTGCGCCTATCGCGCCTGCGCATTTAGAATGGTTAAGTTGATGAAAATACTTTTGGCCATTTTGTGTCTCGGGCTGACCGCGTTCACCTTCGAAACTTCGGCGCAAGTGGTCGTCGATTTGACGATGAACCAACAGCAATTTCTTCCCGGCGAAGACCTGCCGGTCACCATCCACGTGACAAACCGCTCGGGTCAATTGCTGCATTTGGGGGATTCGGGCTGGCTGAGCTTTTTTATTCAATCGGCCGACGGCTCGATGGTCGTAAGAAAAGCCGACCCGCCGGTCTCCGGATTGTTTGACCTGGATAACGGCGAAGTGGCAACCAAGCATATTAATCTCGGACCCTATTTCAACATCCAGCGGACCGGCACGTACCGGGTGACCGCCACGCTTCACATTGCCGTCTGGCACACCGACATCAGCAGCCAGCCGCAAAGTTTCGATGTGATCGAAGGCGCGCAATTGTGGTCCCAATCCTTTGGCGTGTCGGACCCTGCCGCGCCCAATCAACCGCCTCGAATCCGCAAATACTCGCTGGTGGAAGCAAATTATCTGCGCGATCAATTGCGTCTTTACGTCCAGGTGACCGACGAATCGGAAGGCAGCATTCTCACCTCAAAAGCGCTTGGACCAATGATTTCCTTCAGCCAGCCGGAAGCCCAATTGGATCGCGCGGACAAATTGCATGTTCTTTGCCAAAGCGGCGCCGAGGCGTTCACTCATTCTGTGATCAATCCGGACGGCAAAGAGATTCAACAGGAGGTATACGATTTCGTGACGACGCGTCCGCGCCTCGGTGAGGACACCAACGGGGACATAATCGTCCAGGGCGGCATACGACGGGTCGATTCCGAGGAAATTCCGCAGGTTAAGACCCCCGACCAGCTTGTCCGTTGACGCATCGCCACTGCGACAGAGTTTGCTTTTTCCGGGCTGTTAGATGTTGCACCATGGGATTTTAAGGATAAACTAATTTTCATGCTTCAAACGGCGTTGGACACTAAGCCGTCTCAGGAAACGAAATCCGCGCGTGACATTCATTTGTCCGCATTTCGTTACATGCTGCTGGCGCGGATGCTTGACGATAAACTTGCCGCGCTCTATCGCGCCGGCAAAATCCAAGGCGGCGTTTATCTAGGGCGCGGACAGGAAGCGTTGAGCGCGTCGATCGGCGTTTCACTTCAAAAAGGCGATGTTTTCGCGCCGCTAATCCGCGATGCGGCCGGCCGTTTGGCCTTCGGCGAGACGGTTCTGGAAGCGGTCCGCACGTTCCTTGGCTCAGCGCTTGGACCGATGCGCGGACGCGACGGCAACGTTCATCGCGGAAACCTTTCGGAAGGCATGCTTCCGATGATTAGCCACCTCGGGGCGATGATTTCCGTCGTAAATGGGATTTTGTTCGCCCGCCGGTATCAAAAAAAAATCGGAACTGTGGGCGCCACGTGTATCGGCGACGGGGCAACGTCCACCGGGGCATTCCACGAGGGGCTCAACCAGGCAGCGATTGAAAAACTTCCCCTGATCCTGGTTATCGCGAATAACCAGTATGCTTACTCAACCCCTACCACCCGTCAATTCGCCTGCGATGACCTGGCGGATAAGGCCGCCGGTTATGGAGTCGATGTGCATACCGTGGACGGAACCGACCTCGCCGAGTGTCTCAAAGCGGCAGGCGAAGCAGTCTCCCGCGCGCGCCGTGGGGGCGGCCCCCAAATGATTGTCGCGACGCTGTTGCGCCTCTGCGGCCATGGCGAGCACGACGTAGCCGATTATGTGGACCCGGAATTGAAACGATCATCCATCGGCCGGGACTGCCTGAAAACGGCCCAGGACCTTTTATTTCAAAAGCAATGGCTCGACGAACATCAACTGGCCACCCTGCGGGAAGAGAGTACCCGCGAAATTGAATCGGCCGTGGGCCAGGCGCAGCGCGAGCCGGCGCCCGACCCGTTCGCCGAAGATTGGCGCGCTGTCGCCTCCAGCCATTTGAACGAAGGAATGATTGAATGAACCGGCGTATCATCAACCCCGACTTTTCCCGAAGATTTAAGCTGTGAGCCTGACCTATTTGGAAGCGATTCGCGAAGCCCAGGCGCGCGCCTTGCGCGACGACCCGCGCGTATTCATTTACGGGCAGGACGTCGGCTCATTTGGCGGAGCGTTTAAGGCCACGAAAAATCTGGCGTTGGAATTTCCCGGACGAGTGCTGGACGCGCCCATTTCCGAGGACGCGATGGTGGGAATGGCAGTGGGCGCGGCAATTGAAGGCATGCGACCGATTGTGGAAATGCAATTCGCCGACTTTTCACTCGTTGGTTTCAACCAAATCGTGAACCAGGCTGGAACATTGTTTTGGCGCACGAATGTTCCCTGCCCCATCACGGTTCGCCTGCCGTTTGGCGGAACGGCCGGCAGCGGTCCGTTCCACAGCCAATGCGTTGAATCGCTTTACGCTTATTATCCCGGCCTGGTTGTCCTGATGCCGGCCACGGTCGAGGACGCCTACTCCATGCTCCTGGAGGCCATTGCTCTGGATGACCCGGTCATCTTCTGCGAGCATCGGTTTCTTTATTACCATCTCAAGGCTGATCAATTGCCGAACGAGGCATTGCCCATCGGCAAAGCTCGAATCGCGCGCGAGGGGCGCGACCTCACCATAGTCACCTACAGCGCCATGCTTCATGAAGCGATCGAAGCCGCAAAGGAACTTTCCACTGAAGGCTGGGAAATTGAAATTGTGGATCTGCGATCCGTAAAACCGTTGGACACGGATACCGTCGTAGCCAGCGTCGCGCGCACCGGAAAGCTGTTGTGCGTGGGCGAGGCATGGCCATGGGGCGGCGTCACCGCTGAAGTCATTTCCCGCGTAACGGCGGAAGGATTCGGGCTCCTGGATGCGCCCCCGCAGCGCCTCAACGCGAAAGATACCCCGGTGCCGTATCACCCGAATCTTTGGGCGGCGCATCGGCCGACCGCCAGGAGCGTGGCCGCGGCCGCGAGGAATTTATTAAGGCAATGAAATTCGCAACCGTTAATCGTATTTAATTTCATGCGCGTCTCAATCACCATGCCGCAGTTTGGCGAGTCCATCGCCGAGGCAAACATCATCTCTTTCCTGGTAAAGCCGGGCGATAACGTGTCCGCTGACCAGGACATCATCGAAGTCGAAACGAACAAGGCGACGATGACGGTTACCTCGCCTTGCGCAGGAAAAATTGAAACGTTTACCGCGCAACTCAATGAGAGTTATGCGGTGGATGCGGTCCTGGGTTTTATCGAGGCCACCAAGGAAGAAGCGTCACGACTGGGCCTGGACGCCGGACCGCCGCCTAAAATGTCGGACACCGATCGCATTGCCAAACCCGGCAGCAATGGACAGGCGCGTGTGCAACCGACCATTCGCGGTCTCCCTGTTCCCGCCAATGCCGCCGGCGCAAGCTACCTTTCCCCGCGTCTCAAGGCGCGAATGGCTGAACTGGGCCTGAGCGCGGCGGATTTGGCCGGCGTCGCCGGCAGCGGAGCCGCCGGACGTGTCACCGTTTAAGATTTCGAAAAATTTATCAGCGGCCTCGAAAAGCATAAAATGAGCGGCGCATCCTCGATGCGCGTGGCCGTAGCGGATGCGATGCGTCGCAGTTGGACCCGTCCTTTGGCCACCGTCGGCCTGCCGGTCTTAATGGATTTGCTTCTGGCCCACAGAAAGACCCAGGACCCCAAACCGGGCCCGGCTCTCTACGCTTTGCGGGCGATGGCCATCGCGTTGGCAGAAAACTCCGCCCCAGCCGGGCGACTGGTCGGGACGAAGATTGTCCACCCCGGTTCAATCGACGTTGGTTTTGCCGTCGAAGCCGAGGATGGCGTCCTTGTGCCGGTAATCCGAAACGCTGATCAAAAAAGACTGGGCGATTTGACCGCGCGCTACAACGAGCTCGTGGAATTGGCTC
>DASYZW010000255.1:0-3355 GCA_035945915.1 Verrucomicrobiia bacterium
AAGATCACCCCGAGGATCGGCACGATGCTTACGGCTTTGGGAAACTTAAGCAGGAAGAATTGGTACGAGAATATGGCAGGCTTCGGTCGTTGCCCTACGTGATCGTGCGGCCCGGCGCGGTTTTTGGTCCCGGCAAAACGGAATTGAGCGGGCGGCTCGGATTCCGGGCAAAAGAACTATTCTTCCGCGTGGGAGGTTCCAACCAGGCGCCGCTGACGTACGTTGATAATTGTGCTGACGCGATAGTCCTGGCCGCCCTTAAACGCGAGGCGGCCGGAGACATTTTCAACGTGGTGGATGATGATTTGCCCAGCACTCGGGAATTTCTTTGCGCGTACCGCAAGCACACCCGTTTATTTTGCGTGCCGGTCCCCTACTTTGCCGCGTATTCATTCTGCGCTCTTTGCGAACGCGCCAGCCGATTTATCAAACCGCTGAAACGGTTTAACCGCCGGCGATGCGCCGCGGACTGGAAAGGCAACCGATTTTCAAACCAAAAGCTGCGCGAACGGCTGGGATGGACGCCGCGAGTGCCCATGAACGAGGCGATGCAAAACTTTTTGGCGCAATTTGGACAGAAAATGACGGCGGCAAACGAACGCGCGAATCTCGAACCGTCTAAAATCGGCGAAATCGCAAGCGAAACCGTATGAAAAAGATGGTCACTGCCATAGTCGGATGCGGAAACATTGCTGCTTTCTATTGCAACGCGATCCGTCGCCATTCGATCCTGGACTTTGCCGGGGTCATGGATCGGAAACCGGACCGGTCCGCCCTGTATGCCTCGTACTATTCGGTGCATCAGTACGATTCGCTGGAGGAAATACTCAACGACCCGAAAGTGGAGTTGATTATCAACCTGACAAGTCCAAGGAGCCATTATGCCATCTCGAAGGCGGCATTGGAAGCCGGCAAGCATGTCTATTCGGAAAAGCCGATGGCGATGTCTTTTCACGAAGCGCAGGAACTCGTCCGGCTTGCCGAAAAGAAAGGCCTGGTGATCGCGTCCGCACCTTCGCGAATTCTCGCCGAAACGGCGCAAACTGTCTGGAAAGCGCTCCGCGAAGATGTGATTGGAAAAGTTTACGCAGCCTACGCAGAAATGGATGGAGGCCTCATCTATCGCACAGGATACAAACAATGGACCAACCAATTGGGAATTCCATGGTCCTACCAGGACGAATTCTCGACGGGATGCACCGTTGAACACGCCGGCTACGCCGTCTCATGGCTATCGGCCTTTTTTGGACCGGTGGATACCGTGACTTCATTCGGGACTCGCCAGGTGATGGATATTGGTTGCCAGCTCGATTCGGAAACGATGCCCCCGGATTTGACCGTGGCCTGCATGAAATTCAAATCCGGCATCGTGGCCCGGCTCACGTCAAGCTGGATTGCGACGCCCGATCATTCGCTGCGCATTTTTGGAGACACTGGCGTCCTGAGCACGGGTGATTTGTGGGCGCCCAAATGTCCGGTAGTAATCACGAGAAGCAAAAGCGTGAAAATCGGGCCCAAGACCATCACGTTTCCGTGGCGAAATAAACTTCCCCTGGCAAGTCCGCCTAAGCCGCCAGCGGATATGAGCCGGATTATCTCAACACCCAATGCCATGATCCGCACGCTCAAGTGTCGTTTGCACCATTTCAAGAAGCGCGTGGACTTTTGCATTGGACCGGTCGAAGTGGCTGCTTCGATCCGGGAAGGAAGGCCGTGCAGGCTCTCCTCGGACTATTGCCTGCACAATACAGAAATAGTATTGGCGATCCATAACTCCTCCCCGTCGGGCTCCAATCACAAAGTCACGACCAGTTTTAACCCAATGGAGCCCATGCCGTGGGCTCTCTCACAGGAAACCAATGAAATACGTCCTCATCACATCGGCAAGAAACGAAGAGTCCTACATCCACAAAACGCTTGAGTCAGTCGTCGCCCAGACGCAGTTGCCGGAGCGTTGGGTGATCCTGGACGACGGCTCGACCGATAATACTGCCGAGATTGTCGAAAGTTATGTCGCGCGATTTCCGTGGATTTCACTGATCCGGCGCCTGAACCGGCCAAATCGCCATTTCGGCGGAAAGGCCGACGCCGTGAATAGCGGGTTTAAATTCCTGGAGAATACAAAATTTGACGTTGTGGGCAATGTGGACGCTGACATTTCGTTTGAACCCAGCCTCATGGAATTTCTCATGGAACACTTTGCGTCCGATTCAAAACTGGGTGTCGCCGGCGTGCCATATATCGAGGGCAACTTCGACTCGGGACGCGACAGCTTTGAAGGAGAAAATTTTGTGGCCGGCCAGCTCCAACTCTTTCGCCGCCAGTGCTTCGACGAAATCGGCGGTTATGAAAAAAGCAAAGCGGGAGGCGTGGATTGGATCGCCGTCATGACCGCGCGCATGCGGGGATGGAAAGTCCGGTCGTTTGCCGAAAAGCGATTCATCCATCATCGTTTGATGAACACTGCGGAAAAAGGAATCCTGGCGGCCCACGTTTCGTACGGCCAGAAGGACTACTACCTGGGCGGTTCCCCTCTTTGGGAAATATTCCGACTTTTATTCCGCGCCATGAAAAAGCCGTATCTCATCGGGGCCGCGGCCATGTTCTGCGGCTATTGCCATGCGGCAATTACCCGGATGGAACGTCCGGTGTCTCCCGAACTGATCCGTTTTCATCGGCACAACCAGCTCAAAAAATTAAGGAATATCTTCAGGTCATTACGGGCTTTCAAAAAGGTGGACAACTTTCACCTGGAGAACAGTCAAACGAAATACTCTTAATCGGCTGATCATGTCCAAGTCACCCTATCGAATTGCTTTAGCCGCGGACTTCAACGCGAACAATCTGGCTGTCCTGTTGCGAAAGAGCGGCAGCGCAGATATCCAGTGCGTTGAGGCTCCCTACGGCCAGTTGACGAGGTTGTTGCTGGATCCTGAAAATTCCTTTTGGAACGAAGCCGAAGACGCTGCCTTGATTTGGACATTGCCCCAGCTAGCCGTGCCGGAATTCGAAAAAGTGCTGTGTTTTAAGGAATTCTCGATGGCTGACTTGCTGGCCCAGGTTGATTCGTTTTGTGAATTAATTAATAGAAGTCCCGCGCGGGTTCCCACGGTTCTGGTTCCCTGCTGGGTAAGCCCTTCAGTTTCCCGGGGACTGGGACCGCTGGATTTAACGAACAGTTTTGGCGTGGCCAATACCCTGGCGCAAATGAACCAAAGGCTTGTGGAAAATCTTCGAGGCCAACACCGCGCAGTCATTCTGGACACCAACCGGTGGCTGCTTCATTGCGGCGCCGACCCATATAGCCCAAAACTGTGGTACCGCTCAAAAACGCCCTTCCAAAACTCGGTTTTCC
>DASYZW010000256.1:0-1546 GCA_035945915.1 Verrucomicrobiia bacterium
CACTTGGCCTTACAATCGCCCTCTCATTGCTGGCTTTTGGCGGCCTGATTCTGACCACGACCATCGGCGGGATAGAAAATCTCTGGCCACTCATTCCGGCAGCCGTCGCTGGAATGGGATTTGTCTGGTTCGATTCACGCAATGAAGGGCGGCAGGAGGCCGCGGAATTGTGTGGCGTGATCGCCTTTGCGGTGTTGCCTGCAACCTTTGGCAAATTGGCAGGCTGGCCTGCGGCTGAATCAATGGCCCTCGCCACGGTGATGCTCGCCCGTTCAGTACCGACCGTCCTGTTTGTGCGGACTTATTTACGCCGGAAAAAAGGACATGCCACAAGCCGCATCCCTGCAGTCCTATCGGTCGGCCTGGGGTTTTTCTTAACTGTCTGGCTGGTTCTTTCTCATCTGGCTCCGTGGCCGGCGATGGCGTTTACTTTCCTTTTGGCGCTGGGAACATGCTGGGTGCTGGGCGGCAATCGCCGGTTTTCTGCCAGGCAAATTGGCTTCGCTCAATTGATTTTTGGATTGTCGATGGTTTTCACATTGGCGTTGAGTTGGAAAGGTTGATTAGCTTCGCTTCTTTTTAGTTGTTTGTTTAAATCTGAAAACTAATTGACCCAGGTCAAATCTCTTCCGCGGTCATAAGGGTAAAGTTGTTATGCAAGCTACAGATTGGCTGTATGAACAACGAAACTTCAACCCAAGCGGAAACCGGTGAAAAAGCACAATCACCGCCAAAAAAAACAACCATTGTCTCCGCCTGCTCGGGCTGTTCGGACGCAGGTGAAATTGCCGACCGCATCGCGCGCCGCCTGACTCGTGAGGGCGCTGCGCAAATGTCGTGCCTGGCGGGCATTGGCGGACGTGTGAAAAGCCTCGTCCTGAAGGCCGAAAATGCCGAACGCATTTTGGTCGTGGACGGCTGCCCGCTGAATTGCGCCGCTCATACATTAAAGCTCGCCGGCTTTGCCAAATTCGACCATCTGGAGCTTCATAAAATCGGCATTCGCAAAGGTTCCTGCCCGGTCACCGACGAGCGTGTCACCGCAGGCGTCGATGCGGCAAAAAAAATCATTTCCCGATCTGAGGATGCAAATACCGCCCCTGTTGATACCCGATCATTATCACCCGAGGTTCATCGCCCGTTGGAAGCTAAATCGCAAAATACGGATGACTGAAGCCAATTTCTGGAGAGAACAAAAAACACAGCAACACAATACTTCACTAACAATCGACGAAAAAAAATCGGCGAAAACATGCAAAAGAAAATGAAAACAAAAATTCTGAAACAAGTGGCCATGGCCGGGTTGCCGGGGCTCGCCTTGACCCTCGCATTGGTGGTGGGCTGCTCCCGGCAAGCGCCCAGGCAAACGAGCTATCAAGGCGAGTCCAGCAAAGCGGCTGCGGTCATTGCCCAGCGAAATCTCAAGCCCGATGACGTTGTCCGCGCGCTGCAAACATACGTTGCTCCCGGCCAGCATGACCCTTACCTCATGTTCGCCTCAGGCGGCCAGAATGGGCAGGTCCTGGTTTACGGCATTCCTTCCATG
>DASYZW010000257.1:0-4960 GCA_035945915.1 Verrucomicrobiia bacterium
GAATGTTTTTGGCAATTCGCGCGCCAGCAATTTGCCGGCCTCCCATTCGTTCAAAAACAAGATGTCCAGAAAAGGCAGGCAGGGTAACACCTGGGCGCGAAGATTTGGATTTGGCGCGCTGACCAAATCGGCTGCGGTGACCATGCCGTTTTCGCGTGCCAGTCGCAGTAATCGCGCGGACGCGTTCAGCCCCTGGCCGTCCAAAGATCCGTCCAGCAGCGGAAAGAATCCCAGGTAACCAAGGCAAAAGATTTTCGCCGTTGAATCGATCCGCCGAATATGATCTTCGGTCAACATTTCATTTGCGCCGGGACAGTAAAAAAATGTGCGGCGACCGGACGCTTTTTCAGTCATGACGTCGGTAAAGCTCGTGGGCGCGTCTGTGGTGGCCCGAAGCATCGTGTCGTTAATTCGTAATTGGTGGCAGCGTTCGCGAATGAACCGGCCAAAGGCATCGTCTCCAATCAGGCCGGCGCCGAAGAGCGGGCATGATGAATCCAGTGCGGCCAGATCCGATAGCACATTGAAAGCAAAACCCCCATTGGCGATGTGCTGCTGCTCGATTCGCGCGAGCGTGGAGGGTTCCGGCCAATGGTCGATGCGTTTGACGCAATCGACGATCCAATGACCGGCGGCCAGGATCCCCTTGCGCGCGTTATTTTTTGGTTTGACGGATTTCACCGGGCAGTTCCCACAGGAGTTTCACAATCGGTTGTTCATCCTCATCAATTTCCGGAAATCTTCCAATGTTCGGGTCGACAAAAAAATTGTCACTGGCGTCGTCATTGGCGGTTGAAACTTCTCCGATAACGGCTTCGTCGCTTTCAGGCCAAAATGCATGGTATACTCCAGGCACGATGGTTACCCGTTCGCCGGACGCCAGGACAATCGGCTGACCGGATTGGATATTCGTTTTTTCACCGTTGCGAAGGATTTGGAATTCTTCGCCTTTTTTCGTCCGCTCCGGATGACCTTTCCACAATTCAATAGCCAGTCGCCCGCCCCGGCAGATAATGTCCTCTTTCTTTTTTGCATGTGTATGCATCGGCGTAACCTGTCTTTTCTTTGAATACATGAGTTTTTCGCAATACTCAGGTTGCTCGGCAAGATTAAGCAGGACCAGGCCGATTTCGTTGAATTTCCCCAGGCCGCAGTCGGTGACATCCCATTTTGGGTTTGGCGGCAGCGCCCATTGTGCGGCGGCGAAACAACGCATGGCGTCTTTAAGCGCCGTGTTGATTTGTGATCGTTTCATAAATTCAAAGAGTTCGCCCCCCCGTTGGATTTGCTTATTTTCTGAAAAATTTTTCCGCCAATGAATTGCGCGCGGCCGGCGAGATGGCGTTCGATACGAATGACTTCATTCCATTTGGCCATGCGCTCGCTGCGGGAGAACGAGCCGACCTTCAATTGTCCCGCGTTGGTGGCGACCGCAAGATGTGCGATAAAAGCATCTTCCGTTTCACCTGAGCGCGCGGAGATTACCGGCAACCAACCTGCCTCCTGGGTCGTCTGAATCGCCTTCATTGTTTCAGTCACGGTGCCGATTTGGTTCAATTTAATAAGGACCGCGTTTGCAATGCCCCTTTTGATGCCGGATTGAATGCGCTGCAGATTCGTCGTGAAAAGATCATCGCCAATGATTTGCAAACGTCCGCCAAGGGCTTTGTAAATTAACTGCCATCCGTCCCAATCCGTGTCGGCCATGGGGTCTTCGATGGAAATGATGGGATAACGGTCGCACCAATTCGAGATCAGACCCGCAAAATCGTGGTTGGAAAAGATTTTGTCCTCCAGTCTGAAACGATAGGACGCGGTTTTTTCATCGAATAGATCGCTCGCTGCGATATCGAGCGAAATCGCGGCTTCGCGTCCCGGGCTGTAACCGGCGCGTTGAATGGCATCGACCATGAGTTGAAGCGGTTCCTCGTTCGTCTTGAAATCAGGCCAATAGCCGCCTTCATCCGCGACGCCGAAAAATTTTCCGCGTTCCTTCAGGATGTCGCCGGCGGCGTGATAGACGTTATGGGTAATTTCCATCACTTCCGCGTAATTCCGCGCTGCGGGAGCCATCAACAAAAAATCCTGCACGTCTGTTCGCCAATTCGCGTGGGCTCCGCCGCCGAGGATTTGAATTTCCGGCAGGGGCAGCAGGGTTCCTTTTCCTAAATAGGCAAAAAGAGGTTCGCCGCGCGCCGCCGCCGCTGCGTTGGCCGAGGCCATGGAAACGGACAAAATCGCATTCGCTCCCAGCCTGCTTTTGTCCGGCGTTCCATCCAATTGAATCATGGATTGGTCGAGGCCGCTTTGATCGAATACGTCGCGTCCGCGCAATGCCGGCGCGATGATTGTTTCGACGTTGGCGACGGCTTTGAACACCGACTTGCCACGAAAACGGCTGGGATCACGGTCCCGCAACTCGATGGCCTCAAATTGTCCCGTGGATGCTCCCGAGGGCACGCTGCCGCGCCCGCGCGCGCCATTTTCCAACCGGACTTCGGCTTCGACCGTCGGGTTGCCCCGGGAATCAAAAATCTGCCAGGCGGAAATGGATGCGATCTTCATTGGCGAATGTGACGCAGATCTTCGAACCAAGCATCGATCACGTGGTGAATGGAAAAGTTTTCCGTTGGCAAATGTTTAAAAATGAATTCGCGAATAAACCGCTGGCGGTCGGCATGCAGGTATTCGACTGGCGATTTGCCGTCCACGCGCGCAAGCAGGAGCATCAACAACAGCCGGACCACCCGCGGTTCGATTTCGGGCGAGGGGCGGGTGGTTTGATAGGCCGACCAAAATGATTTCGTCATTGCCTGAAATCCCGCGTCCTTCGGAGCGAAAAGCAGGCCCTTGAGACAAAAATGATTCAGTAATGAGGCCACGTCGAACGCGGGTTCGCCATACCACGCCACTTCGCAGTCCAACAGGATCATGCGCTCATCGCTCACAAGAATGTTTTTCGGAGTGAAATCACCATGGACAAGGCATTCGCGAGCGTTTGCCATCCGCGCCGCCTCGGCCTCGAATTGCGGACGCAATTCAGGATGTTTCGCGCCGGTCGCCAGCAAATACGCTTCGATGCGCAATTGAAAAAAGGTCGGCGTGGTGTCAAATACACGCATTGCCGAGGCGTCGCCTGTTGAATGCAGATGAATTCGACCCAGTATGTTGCCCGCGCGCGCAGCATGCGCAGGCTGAACCTTCCCAGCCAGAAGCAGGTGTTTCCAATTGGAAAATTTGCCATTGAAATATTCCATGGCAAAATAATTGTCCGTGGCCGAGCACTCACGCAGGGTTGGTACGGCTTCGGGCAGAAATCTTGAAACGTAGCAAATATATTCCCATTCGGTCCGGTTGCGGTGAATATCGGCAAACCAGTCCGCCTTGACTCTGAGTTTTTCCAGGGCCCGTTTTACGACGAACTTGTCGTTGCCGTCCTCGACAAGATAGATCTCACAGGATACGCCACCGCTTAATGGCGTCAGCCGCGCATCCGCGGAGCGAACGACACCATCACGGCGGAGCAATTGCAAAAATGTCTCCTGTTGGTCCATCACAACGGCCGGGCGATGGTTTGTGGGCGCAAATAATCGTAAAGTGTTTCCGGGCCGTTGACGCCGCCACCGAAGCCGCTGAGGTTAACGCCGCCATAAGGCAGGCCATAGGCAAAAACGTTATGGGCGTTAATCCAGCTATTGCCGGCAATCATCCGTTCCGCGACCTGGCTTGCGCGTTTTAGGTCTGAACTCCAAACGCTGTTTGCCAATCCATACGAAAGTTGATTTACCAGGGCAACCGGGTCCGTTTTGTCATTAAACTTGACGATAAACGCGCTCGGCCCAAAAATCTCCTCGCGACAACAAATATTGTCGGGCAAGCCGGCCAGAAGGCTGGGTTGCACGTAAAAGCCGCCGTCGCATCCATTGGGTGCTGATGCCCCTCCCGGCAGTATGGCTTTTGCGCCTTCTTTCACGCCATTTTCAAGGTAACGCGCAATGCGTTGACGCTGCGCATCGCTTACGACAGGGCCCATTTGCGTGTCACGCGACGTGCCCGGACCCATTTTTACTTGCTTAAGCGCCGCAATGGCTGAGCTCGTAAATTGATCATAGATTTTTTCGTGAACAAGCCAGCGCGTGGCCGTGCAACAGACCTGCCCGGTGTTCAGCGTAATCGCGCCCGCCAGCTTTTGCGCAGTGGCATCCACATCCACGTCGTCAAATATCACCGCCGCGCCTTTGCCACCCAGTTCGAGTTTGCAGGGCACAAGATTGCGTCCACAGACCTCGCCAATCTTTCTGCCGACCTCAGGAGAGCCCGTAAAGGACATCCGCTTGATTTTAGGATGCGCCGCCAACGCCGCACCCGCAGTTGGACCGTCACCAAGCACCATATTAATGACGCCGTCCGGTATGCCGGACTCCGTCGCGAGTTTGGCAACGAACATGGAACTTAATGGCGTAACTTCCGACGGCTTTACAACGACGGTATTTCCGGCGGCGAGCGCGGGCGCAATGCCCCACATCAACAGTGTAAATGGAAAATTCCAGGGAAAAACAAACCCGCAGACGCCGTATGGCGCGCGATGGACCCGTGCTTCGATGTTCTTGAGAGCCAGGGGCACGTCGTACTGGGCAAGCGTGGAAAGGTTGGCGTAATAGCGCAAACATTCGATGCCGAAAGGCACATCGAAAGCTTCCGCGGCGGTAATGGCTTTGCCCACGTCAAGCGATTCGAGCAATGCGAGGTCGGCGGCGTTTTTTTCCAGATTTTCAGCAAACCGGTAAAGTTTCGCGGCGCGTTCATTGGCGGGCAATGCCGACCAGGAGGGGAAGGCGCGCCACGCGGCGCTCACGGCCTCATCAATTTCCGGCGCTCCGCCCATGGCGATCGTTGCCAGAATCGAGCCGTCGGATGGGTTCAACACCTGTCCCGTTTTACCGTTGGCGCCTTGCTTGAA
>DASYZW010000258.1:0-3847 GCA_035945915.1 Verrucomicrobiia bacterium
TGTGCCTGGCAATTATCTGGATTCGCCTCCTGCATCACAAAGTCCAGCAACGGACCGCTGAACTTCAAAAGGAGATGCGTGAACGTGAACAGGCCGAGCACCAGCGGGCGCTCGCGCAGGAACGCGCCCGTATCGCGCGCGATTTGCACGACGATTTGGGCAGCAATCTCACAGAAATTACGATGTTGGCCACTGCCGGCCCCGGTTCGAAATGGCCGGCGGAGGACGCCGCAGAACGAATGGAAGCCATCGCCGGCAAATCACGCACGTTGGTTAATGCGCTGGACGAAATTGTCTGGGCCGTGGACCCTAACCGCGACACGCTGGCGTCGGTGGCGCGATATCTCGCCAGTTATGCCGAAGAATTTTTAGGCGGGTTGAAGATTGCCTGCCGCGTGCAGATTCCCAATTCGTTTCCCGATCTGGTGGTTTCGGGCGAAGTGCGCCACCATCTTTTCCTGGCTGTGAAAGAGGCGCTCAATAATGCCATCCGCCACGGCAACGCCAACGAAATCAACTTCCGCGCGCGAGTTAGCGAAGGCCGGCTCATCATTTCTATCACTGATAATGGAAGCGGCTTCGACCCTTCGGAACATTCGAACGGTTACGGCCTGATCAATCTTCGCAACCGGCTCGAGCATTTGCAGGGGCATTGCGAACTCGAATCCACGCCCGGCGCCGGCACAACGGTTTCCCTGCAATTGCCGCTGCCAATACCGAATTCCACTTCCAATGAGCATCCAAAACCGGGCCAATGAAGCGGAGCAAAAACTCACTATGAACACTGTTGCCATCGTTGAAGACAACGCCGTAATGCGAAACACGTTTCGCCAGTGGATTGACGCCGCGCCGGAATTCCGCTGTGTCTTCGCCTGCGCCACCGCGGAGGAGGCCCTGGCAGAAATTCCGCGGCTCAAACCCGACGTCGTCCTGATGGACGTTCATCTGCCCGGCGAGTCCGGCATCGCCTGTACGGCACAGTTGAAGGAAAAACTCCCCGGCGTCCAAATCATTATTGTCACGGTCTATCGCGATCATGAATTGATTTTTCAGGCGCTTCAAGCCGGCGCCTGCGGCTATCTTCTGAAACGTTCCAGTCCGCAGGAACTCTTGAAAGCCATCAGCGAGGTGTTGTCCGGCGGCGCGCCGATGACCAGCGAGATTGCTCGTCTGCTGGTCGAAGCATTCCAAAAAAAGCCGGCGGCGCCGGTCACCGGCGACGCTTTGACGCAGCGTGAATCCGAGATCCTCGCCTTGCTGGCGGAAGGATTGAGCAATAAGGAAATCGCCGATCGTGTGAAAATCAGTTACGACACCGTGCGCGCGCATCTGCGGCATATTTATGAGAAGCTTCACGTGCGCGGACGCACCGAGGCGGTAAGAAAGTATTTGAAGCCTTCAAATCCAGCCGCGGCCGGTTAGAAAAGCTTCGAAAAACGCCGTAAGCTCTTTAATGGCGATCTGAAATGCCCGAGGCGCCCTGAGCCTCGATAAGTCTTCCAAAAACCAAAGAAAATCAGGAGTGCCGTGCGATTACCCCTATAGTCCAATTGAGCAATAGCGTAAATCGTGCCGTTTCGTTAGAGTACATACGTCCCATGAAAAAGCCGTGTGAACCTATCCAGTCAGTCGGCAACGCAGGTAAAATATGAGAAGTCACTTTCTTCCTCAGAAGGTCACCACTGTATGCGCGATGGCAGGCGCAACGACCCTATTCGGCGGCGGCGCATCCGCGCAGAATTTTATCGCTGCCGATTACGCGACCAATTCAACCTATAGCGCGAGTTGGTCCGCAGGCCAAAACGGCGGGTATGGTTTCGGGCCCTGGAGCTTCGACGGCACTGAGGACCAAAATAATGTCCTGGATCCCGGCGGCCAACAAACCCTCAGTAGCGCAGCCGCCGTTGGCAAATCCTGGACCCTCTTCAATCTTTCATCCACAGGCGGCATCAGTATCGCGGGCCGGTCCATTAATGGAACCAACGGACTGCAACCGGGGCAAACATTTGAAACGGTCATCCAAAACCCCACCTCGTACGCCTATTATCGAGGATTTGACATTCTGTTCGCCAACAGCCCCACGAATCTGCCGGCCGGCGACAACACGGCCGCGCTCAGGATGCTGGTTTTCAATTACTATTCGACCCATTGGAAGGCCGTGGATAACACCGGATCTACTGTGATCCCGCTTTCGACTACTGACACCGGGACGGCGGGCTTAAAGTTCGATTTGACGCTCCTTACAACAAATACGTACTCGTTTACGATGACGCCGTTAGGGAATTCGGCCAGTGCTTATTCTCAAACCGGAACGCTCAGGGCGAGCCTGCCGATTAACCAGGTTACGTACCGGCTTTGGGGCAATCAATCCACCGGCCCCAATGATACCGCCGATAATTTCTTTATTAGCAGTATGACAGTCCAGGGATTGCCGTTGAATATTCAAATCGCAGGCAAAAACGCCGTCCTGTCGTGGTTGAATATTCCCGGCTATTATCTGGAATCCACCACCAACCTGGGTCCACCGGCAAACTGGTCCAGCAATTCGATTCCCCCCGTCTTGATCAACGGCGAAAACTTTGTGACCAATCCGATCGCCGGACATCAGCAGTTCTTTCAGCTCCGGCTCCAGCAGTGAGTCATCTATGCAAACCGAAAAAGAATTGACCAACGCGTTTACGCTGATTGAACTGCTCGTGGTGATTGCCATCATCGCAATCCTGGCGGCGGTTCTGTTGCCGGTGTTGCATCATGCGCAAGTCAGGGGAGAGGCGACCGGTTGCATGAACAATTCAAGGCAATTAATGATCAGCTGGGTCCAATATTACAACGATAACAATGACCAGCTCGTTAACAATTTCCAGGGTCCGCAGGTTGCCCTGGAGGAACAAAACAAGACGTACCGAAGCTGGGTGAATGATTTTCTGAGTTGGGGACCGACGGACCCGAACGTCGGAATGCCGGTAACAAACATTGATGGCATTACGCAGGCGCCGTTCTTTCAGTATGTCGGGAGCCTTAAGGTTTATAAATGCCCGGGCGATCATTACGTCAGCCAGGCGCAAATTGCGCAAGGAATGAGTTTCCGTCCGCGTTCTTATTCAATGAACTGTTTTTTTGGCGCGTACGGTCCCAATCTCAAACCAAATGTGCCCGCCGGCGCCAACGATATCTTCCCCACGTACCGCCAATTTTTGAAGGGATCGACCCTGCGCACCCCGGCGGAACTCTTTGTGATCCTGGATGAACACGCTGACAGCATCAACGACGGCTGGCTGCAAACCGACCCCGATCTGACCTCCGCCGGATGGAATGATTTGCCGGCCTCATATCATGATGGCGCCTGCGGCATTGCCTTTGCCGACGGTCACTCGGAAATTCACATGTGGAAGAGCCACACCTGCACCATCCTGCCTGTGACGTTCAAAAATCCACCGGACGTCTCATGGCCTCAATTCAGCGCCGATTCCTCGGGCGCCGGCTGGCAGGATGGACAATGGCTCGAACAACGGGCCAGCCTGCCGCTGAATTGAGCCACGCATTTCAAATCATGAAGCGGAAAAAATTTACTACAGGACAAAAGGCCCGCATCCTGATGGATGCAAATTCTGACGGAAAGAACCTGGACGAAATTTGCCGGAAGCACAATATCTCAAAATTGACCTTCCATCGTTGGAGACGCCAATTTGGGAAATTGGACGTTCACCAAACGTGCCGTTTGATCGAGTGGGAGCGAAACAAGAATCAACTCGAGGAAAGACTGGCTGAATGGGCGCTGAAGCACCGTCTTTTGTCCTACCTTTGCGAGGGGACCGCTCAATTGCCCGTTTGATCTTTCCGGCTCGCG
>DASYZW010000259.1:0-13262 GCA_035945915.1 Verrucomicrobiia bacterium
ATTATCGTCAAATTGATCGTATAGCCGTCGGACAAAACGTCCGGTATAACGTCCAGAATGGGCCCGGTTTCAATCTGCTGGACAGTTGGAGTGATGGCCGAAACGCCAGGCTGAATACTTGTGATTTGCGCACTGGCCACGCTTGCCATACCCAGTGCAGCAACAGCGACAAGAATCGCGATGCCGCCCTTAGGCATTAAAACGTAAAGGTAATTTTTCATATGTATCCTAAACTAAATCACGGAATTCCCGGTGTGGTTGCCGCGGCTGGCGCCGCCTGAAAGTTATAGCCTGTAACCACCGGCTGAACGATCGTGGCGCGCATTTCAGTTTGACGGCCACTGATTGTGACGGCTTCGGGTTCGGCCAATTCCTGGGTGCCTTGACGCTGATTCAACGCATTCAAGACAACCTGGAATTGCGGGTTCGTCAAAATGCCTGTAATCGAGGCGATCGAAGGCCCGGCGTTTCTCAATCCGCTGGTCAGGCTTTGCACGCCGCCAGCGATCGTTGTGCCCAAAGCCGGGTTGCCAGGAAATACATCCTGAACTCCATTGGCGACACCGAATAGCGAACCAGCGTTGCCGCCCTGTCCCACGACGCTTCCGTTTCCGGTAACGTTGAACTGACCCAAATACCATTCGAAGCCCAGACCCGTGTTGTCGATTTGCTCTACGTCGATAAACCGCGCTTTAATATGCACCATGGGCGGCGCCTGGTTCAGAACCTGAATGGCCCTTTCGATAATATCCAAATCCTGCGGCGTGGCATAAACAAACAAAACACCAAGCTTGTCATTAAAAAATACGGTCTTGGGAGGCGTCAAATCCACGCCCAGGCTTGAAAAGAATTGAGCGGCCAACGCGCTGACATCGCGTGTCAAATTAGGAGTAGTGACATAGAGCAAACCGCCGCCACCGTCTTCGACCCGGGCGTTAAGATCGCCCAAAGGATTCGCAAGATAGCCGGGTCCGCTCTGACCTTGACCACCACCTACAGCTCCACCGGCGCCGCCGGCGCCGCCGCCTGCGCCGCCGGAAGACTGGCGCGCGGAACTTGCTCCGGGTGATACGTCAACAACAGGGACAACCGCGCCACTAGGGCTTTGACCAGCGCCACCACTGGCGCCGCCACCGCCGCCGGCGCCGCCTGCGCCACCGCTGGTTAGATTGACCGAACCGAACGAGAAAGAATCAACATTCTGCAACCCCGCATAAAACGTATTCGGATCTACCTTAAAAGTGCGCATTTCAAATTGTGGAGCATCCGGACCTTTTTGGGCAAAAACGACTCCGTATTCTTCCACTGAATATTTGATAGGATGATCGGACACGAGGCAAATTGCATTTAACAATTCGATCAGGGACACATCGTTCAAAGAAAGATTAATATTGATTTGAGTATCGTCAGCCGGTTGCGAAGTTGCAGGCGCCTGTTCCGGCAGTCCGGTTTGAGGACTGATCGTTTGCGGCGGCCCGCCGCCTCCGATGCGTTCACCGTTCACGCCGGTTCCGACCGAGGTAATGTTTTCAATATTCGGATTAAACAGGAAATTAATGCCTTGCTTTAAGGGGTCGCGCTGGAGCGACTGTTCCCGCAATTGACGGAGCACTTCACTGAGTGGAAGCGAACTATAATTAACATTATCCAAATGAATATTGTTAAGCTTGGTGTAGATGGACTGACGGCCAGCGCCAGTAAAGACGAGGTTCGTCAGAAAATAGGGATTGGCAAAATTCGTTGTCAGATTGACAGGCGTTTCCCAGGAGCGTTCCACCTGCACCATGCGATCGTCATTATCAAGTTTCTTATGGCGGTCTTCACGGCCGTAGCGTGCTTGCTTGGTCAACTCGAGATAGTAATAGGCCCCGCGATTTTCGGGATCCAGTTGCAGAGCCTGATGCAATTTCAGCTCCGCCTCTTCAAGCTTTCCCATTTCGTAGAGCATCTGGCCGTCCCGCGCCAGCGTTGCTGCGTCCGTTTTCTGAGATTGTATCGCCGGGGCCTCCGCGAGCGTGGCCCGGTCGGGTTGTGTGCCGCGCGTCTGTGCAATGAACAAATCATTCTGCCGTTTAAATGCCAGCGCTTCGGCGTTGGTTGGATCCACAGTAAGCACACGAGATACTTCCTGGTCCGCCTTGTAATAATCTCCCTGTCGTTCGGCTTCCCGGGCCAACTCCATATGCACTGCCACCAAACCCGCTGTGGTCTCGGCCGCCTCGCGCGGAATGCTGATCGGCCCGATGCTTTCCACGAGTCCATACGCTTGTTCGTAGAGCGTCGACGCGCCGACGAGGTCCTTTTGTTGCACCGCCGTGTTCGCGGCGGCGAGCTTCTGGCGCAGGACAATCGTATTGGCCTCACGCATCACGGCTTCGTTCACTGCATTCGTGTCAAATGACGACGTGCTTTGCGCACGCAGCGCGGTCGCGGCCACCAAAATAAGAAACGGTATCGGGAAAAGAACTGCTTTTATCATGGGATTGGGAATTGGGAGCGCAGTCGGCGCAATTTTCTAAACGAGATGTTTCTACGGCTGATACTGTAGTGTTGTTTTTTTCTGGTTTGCCTGGGCGGATATTACCACTTCATTCTGGTCTATGACAACAACTTTATAGTCCGCGCCGCTGAGATTTATCATCGCGCCCACCCGCTGGTCATACCACGTCTTGTTTTGCGGAGGATATTTCAAATCGGCCGCGTACCCGATAACTTCCTGAAACGATTTTGTTTTACTGACCGTAACCTGCTCGCCGGTTGCGATCACCTGTAAAAGCAACTGCTGGTTGTCCGCCGGACCGGTGGCGGAAATAAGGGATAAATCAGCGTCCTTATCCCCCACGGAAAGGTAATGCTTGCGGGGACGGCGCTGGGGAGCTATGGGAGCGTCCTGCCGCTCAATGCTAACCACGTAGCGAGCGGCGCTAAATTGGTTTGCCGCCTCAACGCTATCCAGCCTCAATACAAAATATAGCGGTATTATCTTGGCCACCTGGACAGCTTCCGGCCCAACTTCGTTTCCGTATTTAATCGGGAACCAATGGCCGTCCGATGTCTTTTGCCACTTCATCGGATTGAACAGGCGATTTGTGGTCTCGAAGTCCAGACCGTAGGCCGATTGCACGCGGCTTAGCGAACCATTCTCGAGCGACATATCGAGAGGCGGCAGCGGCTTTGGCGGAGTATGAATGATATTTTCCTTGGTCGCCTGCGTCGCCGCCTTGTCCGCCGCGATCTTGATCGGCAGTAACAATAATGCCGCGAACAATCCCAGTAACACCGCCCCGAGCAAAACCTTTTCGTAATGTTTCTTGATGAAGCTCATTATTTCGTCAACTTCACAACTTCAATTCCCAGTGACACTCGCAACAATTGTTCGTCCAGGACAGTCTGCAACTCACCATTCGGCGGCGGTTGATTGTTGCCATCCTGGTTGCCTCCGCCCGAGCCGCCCTCTCCGCCGGCCGGCATGACATTAATTCCAGTCACAATAAAACCGTGATTGGACGAGGCCAGCTTGGACAATACTCTTCCCAAATCACCGGAGAAACAGCGGAATGTGATCGCATAGGGCGTTATAGTGGCCATATCCACGGTTCTGGTCTTTTCGGCAAGGTAATCCGATTGCGGGCCGGCACTATCGTTGTCGGAAACGACCTCACGTTGAATGTTGTCTATCCCGTTGACTTTGGCATCAAACATGACGTCGCAGATCGCCTTGACTTCTCCCAGGTGCGATGCAAGCTCGTTCAAGCTATTCGGCGAAAACGTGACAAGGTTCCGTTCCGCCGCAAAAGAAAAACTATAATCCGCAGGCAGGTCCACGTTGGCGTCTACCGCTGCCAACTGCATGTCATGAATCGTCTTGCGCAGGCTCCCGGCAAAGGCCTCGGTCGTAACAACACCGTTAGGCGGATTTGGGATGGGAGCGATTGGGGCAAAATGCGCGCGCGCCTGGCCGATCCAGTCCCGCAATTGCTTTTCCTCCAACTGCTCGGTAAGAATATTTGTTTCCGATGGCGTCGGTTTTTGATTGTAATAGTTTTGCAACTCCCCGTACGCCTCCTGCAGACTGGCAAACGCCTTGCGGTTGTGATTCCAACTTTCGAGGTTGTAATAGATCGCCGCGCCCAAAAACGCCAGCGCAATCACGCCGCCGATGGTAAAAAATAAATTTCGCTTAATCCAACCCATGTTAAAATTGCGGCGGCGGTGAAAGGGTCACGTTGACGCCAAAGGTGAATGTGCCGTTCGGATCATCTGGACTGATATTACCGGCAAGCGTTGTAGTCTTGGGATCAAAAGATTTGCAGGCCTGCAGTTCATTTTGGACGGCATAGGCTATATCGCTGTTGGCCGACGCGTCCACGGTCTGCAAACTCACTGCGCGGCAAACTAAAATCATCGATGCGCCCGCCTGGGTGGACGCAACTCCGCTGGTTTCGGGCGAACCGACCACCGGCTGTTGCTGCCCGGATGCGTTTGCCGCCGCGCCCATGGTTGTCATCTGCTCAATCCAGATGCCCACCTGGACGTCGGGCTTTTCCGTTGACAATTTTTTCTGTACGTCGCCCTCCGCGCGAATGAATGCCGTCCGCATCTCCGAAAGCAAATCACCCCAGTAATAACGGTTTTGCATCCAAGTGCTAATTTGTTCGGCTTGCGCCTGGGTATTTTTTCTTTGGTTATCGGCCGCCTGCATCCGGTTGGCCAGGTCCCGCGCCGAGTTCAGCTCGGGTTGAACATTGGCCACAGCCGCGTCCTTGACTTCCGCCAACTGCTCAAAAACAAATCCAACCGCAAAACCGACCAGCACCAAAGCAAACACCGCAACCATAAGGTACGGCTTCTTTTCGTTGAAATTGCGCCAGCGAACCGTGCTCTCCGGCATCAAATTCATTTCCACGGGGCAATTCGCAAGATTCCGCAAACCCAGCCCCACGACTTCGGCCAGCGAATGCGCGACCCGCGCCAGCGACTCGAGATTGATCGCCGGATCGATCTGTACGTTGCGGAAAGGGTTGAAATACTCGACTGGCACGTTGAGCTTCTCCGCGAAGAACTGCGCGGTATAGGGCATAATGCCGGCCCCGCCGGCCAGAAATAACCGTTGCGGCGCCGAACCGCCTTGCTGGCCCCGATAAAATTGGAGCGTTTGATTCACCTGGATATGCAGGCGAGTCATAAATTGCCTCGCGATTTTTGAAATGGCGGCCTGGTTCGGATTTTCCGGCTCTTCATAAGCGCCGCCCAAACTCACGAAACCTTCCTTGATCTTGATCTGCTCGGCGATTTCAAATTTTAATTTCGATTCATTCGCAAAATCCTGGGTAATCGCATTGGCCCCCAGCGGAATGCTCCGCGAAAAGACCTTTCCCTTTTCGAAAAAGAGCACGTTGCTGGTTTTAGCCCCAATGTCCAGGAGCATCGTGCAATCCTCAAGGTCGCCGTAATTATATTTGAAGGCGTTGCACAGGGCCGCCGGGGATACGTCACATAATTGCAACTTCAACTTAACGGCCTCAGCCATCCGGAACAGACCCTCGACAATCTCCGACTTGATGGCCACCAGCAGCACTTCCAACTCGCCGGTGCTGCTTGACCCCATGATTTGATAATCCCATACGACTTCCGCCAGGGGAAAAGGAACGTTTTGCTGCGCTTCGTATTGGATGATTTGCGTGACCTTGCTCGCATCCACCGGCGGCAGTTTTACGAACTTGGAAAAGACCTGAAACCCGGGGGCGCACACGTTGATATTCCGCGCCTTTAAACCGCCCTCCGTCAGCGTTTCTTTTAATACCTTCAGGAGCGTCGCTTCGCGCGTGGCATCCGCCGCGCCCTCCGCTCCCAACGGTCGAATATCAAAATACTTCAGGCACAATCCGCCGGCTTCAGTGATATCGAATTCGGCGAGCTTCAAGCTGCCGGCCCCGAAGTCAATGGCCAAAAAGGATTTTGGATTAAGCATAGCTTTTAGCGTGCGTCCCAAAAAAGCAATTTTAGCATTGTCATGGCGGCAGTCCTACTGCGTACAAAAAAATTTCTCACCGGTCAAATATATTTCTTTTAAAAAAAGGGTAAATCGGCGCGTATTAATTTGCCCTTCAAACGGATATAGCAACGGATCCGAATTTACCAATCTCGTCACTTTGCGATCATTCCGCTCCGCCGAGCGTAATTAAACAGACCGCCCGCGTCAACTACCGGACGGACATCGCCGAGCGGCTTTATTTTGATTACCCGTCCGCTCCCCTTCACGGTAGCGGTCTGGGCGTCGAGGTCCACGGTCACCGTGTCGCCGGTTTCTAATTCGTCACAAAGCCGCTCCGTCAACTCGCAGGGATACAACTCGCCCGTTGCCACAGAATTCCGAAAAAATATCCGCGCGAAGCTTTCCGCCAAAACAATTTTGCAACCAGCCGAACCCAGGGCGATCGGCGCGTGCTCCCGCGAACTCCCGCATCCAAAGTTCTTTCCCGCCACCACAATCGGGTATGCGCTGTCGAGCTGGCCTTCCCCAACAAAACGATTCGGATACAATGATTCCGGAAGCCCTGCCATCGCGTGGCTCCCAAGCTTTTCATATTCGTCCGGAATCGTCGGCACCAAAGCAAGAAATTGCGCGGGAATGATTTGGTCCGTGTCAATATTGTCACGCACGACATAAACCGGCCCTTCGAAAACGGATTTCGTCATTGCGCAATTTTGCACATCGTCTGAACAATTTTCAATCACTTTCACTCGAATAGTCTGGCTATTTAAATTGGCAACAGGCAGTGTACATGCGTTTATGTGTGTTTATCGAATTTTGGCTGCGGTGGTGGCATCGGCATCGGTATTTTCTCTCGCCTGCTGCGGCCAGGCGCAGTCTGCGACCAACGTTATTGGTTTTAGCGGTCCGGAAATTTTTCCAATCGACGACCAAATTGGACTCCTCCACTCGGCCGACCTGAATGGCGATGGTCTCAACGACCTGATTGTCGCCGACAACCTGAAATCAAAAATCGTCCTCCTCTACAATCAAACGGGGAAAACAAATCATGTCGCGTCTTCCGGGGCTGACATGTCCGATTCCGGTTATTCAGGCGTCAATGAACTGGCGCCGGACGCGCGGTTTCGCATGGACTCGATTCCGACTGACGAGCGGGTCGCTTCCCTGGTGGTGGCCGATCTCAATAATGACGGGCGGCCCGACATCGCCTTTTACGGTGACAACAAGGACTTGGAAGTCATCTATAATGAAGGGACTAATGGATGGAGCGATCCCAAACGCTGGCACATTGACGATGGCAGCATGGATGCGAACGCGCTGGCCTATGGCGACCTGACCGGCGACGGTCGGAAAGATTTGGTATTACTCGGCGATAACGGCCATCTCTACTTGTGGGCGCAGGACGCCGACGGCACTTTCGGTGAACCCGGGAAAATCGCCTATTCCGGTTCACCCAAAGCCGTCCAAATCGCGGACATGGACGGTGATGGACGCCAGGATTTGCTGCTGGTGGACTGGGACAGCCCGACTCCCTTTCGCTTTCGCCTGCAGAAGGAGAACGGGCAACTGGGACCGGAAATCTATTTTAAGTCGCAGGCGATTCGTTCCTATTGCGCCGATACTTTGGATGGCGGAAGCAAAAACTATATTGTAACCATCGCCGAGAATTCCGGCCGGGCCGGCGTTTTCGAATTTATAAAAGAGCCAGGGGAGGTTTTGTCCGGAACGTTTCAACGGGGACAGTTTCAAGTAATGCCCCTGAATAAAACCGACGCCGCGCAACGCGGCATGCTCTGGGCGGACGTCAATGGAAATGGAAGCGCCTCGCTCCTGGTGGCCGAGCCCGAGAGCGGGCAACTCTCTGTTTACGATCAGGAGCCCGATGGCGCCCTCGCGCCTCCCAAAAGTTTTCCCTGCCTCGCCGGCGTCAGCCAAATTGCGGCGGCAGACTGGAATGGCAGCAGCCATCCAGCCATCTTTTTATTGAGCCAGACTGAAAGCGCTGTCGGCCTGACTCAATTCGACAAGCGCGGCCGCCTTCCGTTCCCGACGCTTATCCCGCTCGACGGCAAACCGATCGCCATGGCAGTTGGCCCCCTCAAGCCCCGGGCCAGGCCCACCCTCTGCGTCATCATCGACAAGGACGGCCAGCGCTTTTTGGTGACGGAAACAGCCGACGGCAAAATGAAGGAGCAGAAGCTCTCAGAAAATTTCAAAGCCACTCCAACCTCCCTCACAATCCAGGACGTGAACCAGGACGGCCGGGCTGACCTGGTCATCCTGATTCCTTATGAAAAAATCAAAGTGCTCCTCCAAAAACGCGATGGTACGTTTGATGAAGAAGACGTGGACGCGCCAGGAGGCGGCATTGAGCAGCCGTGGCTGGCTTCAGCCGATCTCGACGGCAGCGGCAAACTGGAACTGCTCCTGCCGCAGAAAAATTTCATTCGCGCCGTCGTGCTCGAACAGGAGAAAAAAATGGAGGGCTCCACAAACCAGCCGTCATGGGTCTTCCAGGTCAAAGACCAAATTAACGGCGCGTCGAGCGATTCCCAAATCGTCGGCGCAGTCGCGGTGCAAAATGGAAAGAACCGCAATCCCTCAGTGTTCCTGTTTGACGCCCAATATCAGCGGTTGACCCTCTGCGAGCGCGATACCAACGGCGTTTGGCAGGATGTGCGGAATATCGATCTGCCGGTGTCTGACTTCAACGCCATCCGGGCCGTCAGCCTGGGCGAACAGCACATCCCAGGCATCGCCTTCCTCGGGCAAAACACCGTGGCATGGATGCCTCTGGCCGGCGATAATTGGAATTTCGTGGCGCAGGATGGCTACGATACCCCGATTAAAGACGGTTTTTTAAACGATGTCACAACCGGTGATTTGGAAAATAATGGCCGCAAACAATTGGTATTCCTGGAAACGGCAAAAAATTACCTCGACCTCGTAAACTTCACGCGCCGGCACAAATTGGAACCCATCGAACGGTGGCAGGTATTTGAAGAGCATACGTTCCGCAATTCCGCCGATTCGCTCCCGGAACCGCGCGAGGCGCTCGTCACGGACGTAACCGGCGATGGAAAAAATGACCTCGTCGTGGTCGTCCACGACAGAATTTTGCTGTATCCTCAGTAGCGGCGACGATCGCGATTTGCAGTGCCGCGAAAGTTACGTTACGCCGCCAGCCGTTTTTTCATGTCGGCAAAGACAATGATGCCTGCGCCGGTTTGCAGAAGAGTCTGGACCTCCGCTTCTACCTGCTCGCCAAGATGCGCCTGGGCATTATGGACCACGACCATGGTTCCATCGGGCATGTAGCCGATCCCCTGCCCTTTGTCCTTGCCCTCGCGAACGATTTTCAGGCGAAGGATTTCGCCCGGCAAGAGAATCACCTTGAGGCATTTGGCCACCTCGTGAAGATTCACACAATTGACTTTTTGCAATTCAGCGACCTTGGAAAGGTTATAGTCGTTGGTGTAAAGCCTGGCATTCAGGTTCCGCGCCAACCGCACCAGCTTGGCGTCCACCTCCTTCTCATCAGGAAAATCGCCCTCATGAATCCGGACCTCCGCGCCGGTATTGCGCTGGATGCGGTTGAGCATTTCCAGGCCGCGTTTGCCGCGTGCCCGTTTGATCGCGTCGCTCGAATCGGCAATCTGCTGGATTTCCTTGAGCACAAACCGTGGCACAACAATCATTCCCTCGAGAAAATGCGCTTCAATCAGGTCCGCGACCCGGCCGTCAATGATGACACTGGTATCCAACACGATGAGATGGTCGGGTTGGCTTTGCGGCCGAAAACGGACATACGGAATGATGAGCGAAAAATCCTCCTTGTTGCTCCGCATCGCCAGGATGATGCCAATGTATCCGAAGCCAAGAAAGAGTCCCAGGCGTATCAGCCATCGTTGCGCGGGATCGGCGTGGTCAAACAAACCGGAGGAATCAATTAATACTGCCACAAATAACCCCAGGAGAAGACCGAAGGTGACCGCAGAAAATGCCCGAAGCGAAAATCCTTTGAGCATTTCATCCACCGCTACGAGCAATCCGCCAAAGCCGAAGCCAATTCCTAAACCGCGAAGGCCGCTATGGCTCAGTCCCACAAACTCAGGGCGAACCTGGCTGACCTCGTAGCCAGCCACGCTGCACAGGGTCATAAACAAGATGCGGATTGCCCAGAGCTGAGTCATGGGCTATTCAACTTCACGGCGCGCTTTTGGCGGCCCGTTTTTATGCGGAGCAGATTCATGATGAAAAAGAATATGCCACAGACCGAATTCATTCAAATTACTTGTGGCAATCGCAAGATTATTCACCGTTTGCTGGACGTTGGTCGCAAGCTCCGGGTCTTCCAATATCGTCCCTGCCAGCCCCTTCCCTGCCTGCACGTCGTCAGCGATTTGTTTTAACGTGGCCGTGGTCGCCTGCAAATTCGTCATGGCGCCGGAAATGGCCGCGCCATTGCTGGCCACAACGCCGTTCGCATTGGAAGCCAACCGCGTCAGTTCCTGGGAAAAAAACACGACATTGCTGACGGCCGCATTGATTTGTTCAGTGTTGGTGGCAACCAGCATGTCCAACCCCCCGGCGACGCCGTTGGCATGGTCCGATGCCGCCTTGAGGTTTGCCACCGCGATGGAAATGTTCGTGAGCGTTTCCTGATTCAAAACCGTGCGCTGCAATTCGGCCACCGACGCTTCGATCTTTGCAACCGTGTCGTCGACCCGTTGGATAAAACCACTCGCCGACCGCGCCACAGCCAGCATATCAAAAGGTGGTTCGCAGTGCACCACTTCGTCGTTGGTTATCGCCGGCGGCTGGTTCGCAGTTGGGAGAACCGCGACAAACTGATCACCCAAAAATCCGGCCTGCTCGATCACAAAATTGGCGTCGTGGTAAATGGTTGTGCCTTTATAGAGATTGAGCGCGATGGTGACGCTTTTGCCGTCTGGCGCCAAAGTAATCCCGGAAACGCTGCCTACCTGGACTCCGGAAAGCAAAACGGAGGCCCGCAGCTTAAGCCCGCCAACATTTACCGCCACCAATCGAATGGTGTAAGTGCCGCGAAAAACACTGGTGCCCTTGCTGAACGCGATCAATAAAACAGCCAGCAATATCAGCCCGATAAAAACGAACAAACCGACCTTCAGTTCCAATCGTTTGTTTTCCATTGAGGAAAAGGTATCAAAGCAAATCCCAATCCGCCAGAGTCTAAATCAAAGGGATGCCGGAATGAGACCGAGCCAATTGCAATCGCAGTGGTAATGATATATCCCTGTGAAAATGATGAATCGGGAACTACAAATACGCCCACGGGCCTCTCGTCATTTTTTCAACCTCGCATTTTCCAAAAGCGGCTAAAATTGCTTCCAATCCGTGATCTTGTATCGCGCGGGTCCCTGGTAATTGCCGGTGCGCGAAACCGACGGTCTCGCGCCTGCATGAAGCAAAATCTGATTCTGGCCGCCATTCTCATAGCCGGTCGTCACACCGTCGTCTTCATACAAGGTAAAATCCGCCGGATTATCTCCGATCTCGTTTACCGTAACGTCGAAACACGTATCCGGTTTTACGTATTCCACCGGTTCGGCGAGCGGCAACAGCGTACCCCCTTTAACAAACAATGGAATCTGGTCGACGCCGTTGACGGCCTCAATGGTGGCCGGGCCGCTGATTTTCTTATGCGTCCAAAAGTCGAACCATGATCCCGCCGGCAGATATACCTGGCGCGACGATTCACCGGCAAAAATCGGCGCAACGAGTATTGAATCACCAAACATATACTCGTCGTCGACTTGCGACACGTTTCGGTCATGGGGCCAATCCAGCACGAGCGCCCGAATTGGCGGTTTCCCGGTGGAATGGTATTCATTAAACGCTGTATATAGATATGGAACGAAACTCATTCTCAACTGCAAAAGGTTCCGGACCGCGCTAATGACAGCTTCCCGGTCAGGCATAAGTTCGTTGCGATTATTTTTTTCCCGGTCGATTTGATCCCATGGCGGGTTGCGAATAAACCACGAGTTAATGACCGCATCAGGAGAAAAAATCACCGTCTCGATCCGACGATAAAAATCTTCGAGCGAACTTGCGATTCGCACTTCCGGAGTCCATAGCAATCCGTCGAACCCTTCATTGACCAGGCCGCGCACATAGCACCGGTGATCGTAGGAATCGCTGTAGAGCACGTACGGCAAAGGCGCCGCCAGCGCCTGCGAATCGCGCGCCAGGCCCCACGTCCGCATCCCTTTTTGATTGTACGGTTCCATCATCGTTTGCTGGTAAAGTTCGCCGAACAATGAATGCATCACTTCCCCGTCCAAGCCGGACGGAAACTGCGTCACCAAAGGAAAAGACCAGGGCGCGTCGGATTCAGGCTGGAAATCACACTCGTCCAGCTTCACGCTCTCAATTCCTCGATCAAATATTGCCTCGTCATTCTGCTTCAGAAAAATCTTCCTTCCTTCCGGACTTCCAAAATCCGGGACCAACCCGCCCCAAACCAGGTAATTTCCCGACCACGGTTTCAGTTCATCGTAAATTGGCGATGACGGATGAGTAAAAGCATGTTCCCAAAAATTCATGCGATAATTCATCGCATGCATCTTTTGGATAAAACCATCCGGGTCGGGAAATGCATTCGTGTCCCAAACAAACGAACACGAATAAGCGTGTGATTGCCAGCCCGGCTCAACGCCCCAGACGTCGCATGGAATATGCGCGTCACGAATACGCGTGGCCAGTGCCAGCGATTCCGCCGCCCCGTATTTGGCGTAACCGCGATATTGGACGCCCAAGCCCCAAAGCGGCGGCATCGCTCCGCCGCCCGAAAACAGATTATACCGCTCCACCGCATCCAACATTGTTGGCCCGGCGAATATATAGACATCCACGCCCTTCGCCGCCGGCACATCCACGAGCATCGTCTTGACGCTTTGGATCCTGGTCCGATACAAATCAGCCGTGCTCGTCTGCACGCCATTTCCACCCGAATCCGACGCTTCAATGCCAGCCGGTGAATCGTCACCTGTATAAAACGCCGCAAAACGCGCCGTGTCCACATAAACTCCGTAACCTTCTGAAGAAATATAAAACGGTACCGGCGCATGAGATTCGCCCAATTCGTTCTCCGGCATATCCGTGGGCGCCAAAACCACTCGCCGCCCGCTCGGCCCGTTTTTGCCCTGCGTCATGTCAAACAATTCCGTGTGCAAGCCGAAGCCGT
Organism: Verrucomicrobiia bacterium; assembly: GCA_035945915.1. Classification (GTDB taxonomy): domain Bacteria; phylum Verrucomicrobiota; class Verrucomicrobiia; order Limisphaerales; family UBA11358; genus UBA11358. The sequence continues at coordinate 13,227 of DASYZW010000259.1, forward strand.
AGATACTTTCGTGCCGCGACATCGGCAACCGCACCG
>DASYZW010000260.1:0-6135 GCA_035945915.1 Verrucomicrobiia bacterium
AGCCACATTTCGTTCCTCCGCTGCCACTCCCGGAAATGCGCCGGACGTATCGATGAGCGTGAGAATGGGCAGCCCGAACTTATTGGCCATCCGCATCAGGCGCAGGGCCTTGCGATAACCTTCCGGGTGGGCCATGCCGAAATTTCGAAGGATGTTTTCTTTGGTATCACGCCCTTTCTGGATGCCGATGACCATGACGTGGTGTTCGCCCAGTTTTGCGAAACCACCCACCATCGCGTGGTCCTCGGCGAAACTGCGGTCACCGTGAAGCTCCTGGAAAGCGGTGAAAGAGTGCTTGATGTAATCGAGCGTGTAAGGCCGCTGGGGATGCCGGGCCAGTTGCACGCGTTGCCACGGAGTCAGGTTGGAAAATATCTGGCGGCGCGTCTCCTCGAGCTTTTTTTCAATAAGCCGAATTTCCTCTTCGAAACTGATTCCCAGAGAATGTTTTTCCGGATGTTCACGCAAGTCATCCAGTTTATTTTGCAGTTCGATGATCGGTTTCTCGAAATCGAGCTGATGTTTCATATGCTTCATGTGTAGCTGATTTTAAAAGTTCAGGCAACAGGCAATCGCAGCCGCCAAACAGAGAAGCGGCAATGCGTTTCGGGTGGCAGCGATGGCGCGGGGCGGCGCCCGACGACGCCCGTTGCGCCGCGGCGCAGCGTCCCTGCCATGTACGCACCCTGCGCCACGATTATAACACCAAATCCTTGTCCGTTACCGCTCCTTCAGATGCCGTCGCCACATGCGCCGCGTATTTGGCGAGCACGCCGCGCGTGTAACGGGGTTTGGGCGCGCGCCAGGCTTTCAGGCGCTTTTTCAATTCAGCCGCGGGAATTTCCAGGTTGATCTGACGCCTGGCCGCGTCGATCGTGATTTGATCGCCATTCTTAACGACCGCCAGCGGACCGCCCGCGTATGCTTCGGGCGTGATATGGCCAACCACGAAACCGTGACTGCCGCCGCTGAAGCGTCCATCCGTAATCAATGCCACGTCTTTGCCAAGTCCTTTGCCCATGATGGCCGATGTGGGAGACAGCATTTCCCGCATTCCGGGGCCGCCGCGCGGGCCTTCATGGCGGATGACAACGACATCGCCTTTCACGATCGAACCGTCGAGGATTTTTTCCAGCGCCGATTCCTCAGAATCAAACACGCGGGCCCGTCCGGTAAATTGCAGTCCTTCTTTGCCCGTGATTTTGGCCACGGCGCCTTCGGGCGCGAGGTTGCCGCGCAAAATGACCAGGTGACTGTCCGGCTTAATGGGTTTGTCAAAAGGCTGAATAATCGTTTGCCCCGCAGGATACGGTTTCACCGCTGCCAGCGTTTCCGCCATGGTTTCGCCGGTTACGGTCAATGCATCGCCGTGCAATAATCCCTTGTCCAATAGCATTTTCATGAGGGGGCGAATTCCGCCAATGGCCACCAATTCGCTCATCAAATGCCGTCCGCTGGGTTTCAAATCGGCCAGCACCGGCACGCGTTTGCCAATGCGCGTGAAATCGTCGATCGATAACTTCACTTTTGCCGCGTGCGCGATCGCCAGCAAATGCAGCACGGCGTTGGTCGAGCCGCCCAGGGCGATGACCACGGTTATTGCGTTTTCAAACGCCTTTTTCGTCATGATATCCAGCGGCCGCAACCCGCGCTTGAGCATGTCCACCACGCATGCGCCGGCGCGCCGGCAATCGTCTTTCTTGGCGTCCGATACCGCGTTTTGCGCCGAGCTATTGGGCAGGCTCATCCCGAGCGCTTCAATGGCGCTGGCCATTGTGTTGGCTGTGTACATGCCGCCGCACGACCCGGGTCCGGGAATGGCGCATCGTTCCACCTCGCGAAACTCCGCGTTGGAAATTTTATTATTCGCATGGGCGCCAATCGCTTCGAAGACGGAAACAACGTCCAGTTTGCGGTCAACGTTATTGGTTAAACAACCGGGCAGAATCGTCCCGCCATAGACGAAAACGGAAGCCCGGTTCAGGCGGGCAATTGCCATTAACGCGGCCGGCATGTTCTTGTCGCAGCCTCCAATCGCCACGAAACCATCCATGGCTGCGCAGCCCACCACAGTTTCGATCGAGTCGGCAATGACCTCGCGCGAAACAAGGGAATATTTCATCCCTTCGCTGCCCATGGATATGCCGTCTGAAATCGTGATGGTGTTGAAAACGATCGCCTTGCCGCCTGCTTCATTCGCGCCGCGCTCGGCTTCGAGCGCCAGCTTGTCAATGTGCATATTGCACGGCGTCACATTGCTCCAGGTGGACGCCACGCCCACGAGCGGTTTCTTGAAATCTTCTTCTGTGAAACCCACCGGATAAAGCATGGCGCGCGCGGCGGCCCGCTCATCGCCATCGAGCAGCACACTCGAATATGGACGCAGCGAACCGGTCGAATGTTTTTTCTTCATTGGCAGATATAGTGCCCGAATAAGCCCGAAGATTAAATATGAATTTTAGGAGGGAAAGTACGTGGCGCCGCTGCGCGAAGCGAGTCAGGCGGTCCCCGATGCACATTTTTTGAGTATAGGAATGGAAACAGGAAACGAAGCGAAATATCGGGGCAAAATCCGCAGTTTAAAAGGGGAATATAAAGATTTTAGCTGTTGTGGCAAGAAACGAGGGCCGGGAATACCTTGGCCATGGTCAAGCAGCTTTCCCTCCACCACGAATGGTTTCCGCACAAGGCATGCCCGGCCTTAAACTATTATGATGTCGAGACCGAAAAGGCGATTTGTATTGGGCGATTCAAGTTTTGGGACTGCTTCCCTTGTTTTCTTATCAGGTCGCGGTATGATCGCCGGGTGCGACCCGCTGAATTGTCCCTGACCCCTGTCCCGACCGCGGCTGTTGCTTGCAAATGGGTTCGGCGATACTACGCGTACGAAGGCCTGCCTTTTAATGCCAGGGTCGAGGCGGCGGTTTCGCAGTTGTTGGAATCTTCGCGATTCGGCTGGTTCTTCGAATTGACTCGCAATGAAGAAGCGATCGGGTACGCCGTGCTGACACGGGCTTTCGACCATGAGTTCGGCGGCGAATTTGGCGTTCTAACCGACTTCTTTCTCCTGGAGCAATACCGTCGTCACGGACACGGCTCACGGGCATTGGAGCTGATCGAAGAATTCGCGCGATCGCAGAATTTATGCGCGCTGGATCTGTATGTGCTCGAACGGAATGCCGGAGTTCGGGAATTTTATAAAAGGCGCGGATTCCGGGACGTCAGCGACCGGCGCGCGATGACGAAATCGATTGCGGATGCCTGAACAGGAGCAAACGGAGGGAACGGAGAATTTTAACCGCAGAGAACAAAGAGCGCACGTTTCTTATCCGCGAATCGCCGCCAATTTACGCGAAGGTTGTAGCAGCAGTTAAAACGTTAAAATCTCAGGCCAGCGGAACACGCGACGCGCGTGTGCTCCCCTTTACTTTAAGCTTGACCTTTACCGTATTGGTGAGAAAACAGGAGGCGAGACTTTGGAAGGTTAACACCAATTACGACCGAGCATGCATTTTGGCTCTCCCAATACGGGGCGGAGTTTAGGAATGGCGTTCTTTTGTCTTGTTACGTGGATATTTGGCGCGGTAATCGCCCCGGCACAACTGATGTTCGGCCCCGCGCTGGATGATTCCACGCTGGAGGGTTATCATGGTGTCCAGCTTGCCGGACGGATCCACATTACGCGGGCTTACATAGATCACGAAAAATTCGGATTCTTTAAATTTGCGCTGGCACCGGTTCCGGTTGTGGAAGGTGTCCAGATTCAAATCGAGTCTGCGGAATCGTTGACCAATGTTCTGCATTCGCTGGGCTCGTGGACTCCTGCATCGGCGAACCTCCAGCATCTCGAATTTAGAAGCCTCGAAATCTCGTTGCTCACCGATAAATCACCCCGTTTGCGGGCTGAAAAAGCGCATTTCATTGCGCCGTCTGTCTTGGAATTAAGCCATGTATCGGTTTTGAGCGCGTCCCGGGGCGCCGTTTCAATTTCCCGGGCCACGTTGCAAGTTTCCGGCCCGGATTGCGGTCTCTTAAGTTGGAACGAATCCAAAAATCGGGAAGAGTTGTCCGTTTTTGAACCCTAAAAGACTAAAATTATGAAGAAAAGCCTTATTGTTTCCCTGTTATTGTGTACCGGCTTGTTTGTGGGCCATCGCGCGTTCGCAGTTGATCAGGGCGCCCCGTATGTGACCGCCGGCATGACGAATCTCGCAGACGATGACCTGATGAACGCGAATTCGAATTTTGAAAAGGCTGTTTCGATTGAGCCTGCATACGATCCGGCCGATTTTCTGCTGGCGGCGACGCGCGTGCTGGCGCTGAGTCAGACGCCCGCCGGCAGCAATTTTTTGACCGGCCTCGGCGTTCAGGCTGCCGGGCGCAATTACTATGATTGGACGGCCCACCCGGGCACCAACAGCGAAGGCAAACCGGAATTCCCGCACGGCTATAATTCAGGCGCGGCCATCGCTTTTTATACCAACACGCTGATGACTGCCATCAGCGCCTCCCTCACGAACCTCGCCAACATCACTGACCCGGGTTTTCAACTTTATTTGCCTGGGACCGTTTCGCTCGGCACCAAAGGTTCTGACGCCGACGATGTGACCGTGGATTACGGGGACGTGCAGGTGTTGCGCGCCATGCTCACGGCCGCGGAATTTGTGGGTTACTCTTTACGCGCGAATAACGCGAACGTGGACCTGTCATGGATCGAAACAAACATCCAGAGCAAGACCTTAACCATTCAGTCGCTCTTAAGCCAATTTCCCGGCCTTGGCAGCAAGCAATACACTGCGGCTTTCTCGCAATCCGAACAGGCGGGGACGAATGCCATCGAACTGTATTTCGGCGCCGCCAGTTTCATTCTCAACGAACGTTCGGTTACCAACGCGCTGTTTAATTTGTCTTCGAACGATGTCCCGGCAGAAATCGAATTTCAGTCCGAACTGACCAATATCCTGCTGGCGCTCTCAACCCCGACGCAGCTTAACTCCAACCATGTCGGGTCTACGCTGTATCTTGCCCCGTATTTTGACGGCAACGTCTCGCTTCGAAGCCTGGTCCCAAAATTTAGCGGTGATTCCTATGTGCCGGATTCAGTGCCGGATTACACATTTGGCGGCATTTTACCCGACTTGCCTTCGTATGAAACTGAGTTGCTGTTAACGCAAAAATTTCCCAATTACGCGGGGATTTACATTGGCGATGGAAATTTGACTGACAACCAACTCTCTTCGTCGGGCGGAGGGTTTGCCGTTTATGTGGCCACAAATGGACAACTAACCGTGGTGGGATTTGATAATGGCGACGGAAACCCCGGCGGTTATACCACGGACGGCACTGCGTTTGGAGTTTTTGTGCAGGCCACCTTGAACAAAGGCAATTGGCACAACTCCACTCCCGCCTTCAACGCCTATGGCAACATCGACAAACAGGGCGACTTTAACGGCGAAATCGATTATAGCAATGGCGTAAGCGTATATTTATATGCGAATTTCGCCTCGCCACTGGGTCCGTTCCAGGATTCAGCCGGCTACTATACGGGTTCCTATTCGGGTTCTTCCTCCGGCTCGTTGTATGCAATTGCCGCCGCCGATGGTGAATTCTTTTTCACGACCGGGCAGTCGGGACCGGGCGGCAATGGTGGCGGCGGGAGCGCCTTTTATAATTCCGACAATAATTTCGAAACCGTGGAAGCCGATGGAACGGATGTTTATGGCGTCCTTAATACGAATTCGGCTTCCGTCCAGGGGACCAATTACTATACCGATCCGGGTACTTTTGTCGATTCTTACTATTCCACGGATACAGTCAACCCGCACAATGTCACCGGCATTTTCACAAATTACCTTTCCACCGCACATGGAGTATTCACGTTGAGTCCATCATCGAAGGTTCCATTCCCGGTTCCGCCGGCGATCACCAACGATTTGCCTCCGTTCCTGACGGTAGGACTTGGCGGCACGACAACTTTCAAGCTCGGAGTATCCGGTACGCCACCCTTAAGCTACCAATGGTATCTGAATAGCAATGCCATTCCCGGCGCCACCTCCAACACCCTGGTCGTCAGCAATAATCTTTGGACCACAACAGGACAATATTATATTTCGGCCACAGTTACGAATGTACTCG
>DASYZW010000261.1:0-3217 GCA_035945915.1 Verrucomicrobiia bacterium
GCTGTTTTTTTGGTTTGGTCCCTTTGGCCACAAACGTTGCCGGTCCCTGGTCAAAATGGAATTTGTTCGGTCCCGAAGGCTCGGAAACTTTTGATTCTCAGACCATGATGGAGCGTTTGGCCGAGCCGACGCTTCCAGCGCGATGCATTAACCTGACACCGCGCCTGGTGGTGCGTGAATCCTGTGGCGCCTATCTTCCGCGAGCCAATCAGGCAGCTTCACGCAGGATTGGAGACCAGCAATAGCGGCTGGAAGCGGGGCCCCTCGTGAAGCTATTTTTACGAGATAGCAATCCATATTTCAAATGGCGCGGAGAACGGATTAAATTTTGGTTTCGGAAGTCATATTGGGCACGCGAAGTATTTCGCGGGAACGCTTCAGAGCCAGGTCAATATTGGCGCAGATATTTTCCCTGCCAAGCCGATCAAGAAAACCTGCCTTGTCCATCATGAAAAGAGGTTGCGTGTGAGGGCCGCTCAAGATCAGATGCTTATTGTGGCTTCGTAGTCGCTCGTAAAGGTCTTCCAAGGCATTGAGTCCTGTAGCATCCATCGCCAGAACTTTTCTCATGCGCAGAATCAAAACATCTGGCTCCTGTTTAAGGCGTTTGAGGGCGCTTTCCAATTTATCCGCCGCACCAAAAAAGAATGAGCCGAATATCCGGTAAACCATGACACCGTTGGGGATGTCTTTGCCGACGAGCGAGTGGTGGGCCCCTTCCGTTTCCGTAGTTTGATCCACGGCGGTGATTTGCGTTGTGTCGGAAACACGTTTGATGAACAACATCGCCGCCAACACCATGCCGGTTTCCACCGCAACCGTTAAATCAATAATGACAGTGAGACTGAATGTGGCAAGGAACACGGCCGCGTCGCTACGCGGCCATTTCAGCAGGCGACCGAAATTGTGCCATTCGCCCATATTTAGTGCGACATTGATGAGCACAGCACTCAAGGCCGCTAGAGGGATGAACCTGGCGAATGGCGCGGCCACTAAAATAATGATCAATAAGGTGATGCCGTGTGTGATGCCTGCAACAGGGGTTCGCCCGCCGCACTTCACATTGGTTGCGGTGCGGGCAATCGCTCCAGTGACGGCAATGCCGCCAAAAAGAGGGCTAACAATGTTGGCAATTCCTTGCGCCATTAACTCCTGATTGGAATCGTGCTGATCATCAATCATGCCATCCGCCACCACGGCGCACAGGAGTGATTCAATGGCGGCAAGCAGCGCGATAGTCACGGCAGGCTGAATCAGATTATGAATGTTGTCCCATGTGAATGAAGGCAAATGCGGTGCGGGTAAGCCCCGCGGGATACCTCCGAATCTTGAGCCGATGGTTTCAGCGGGCAGGTGAAACACGGCAACCGCTGTGGTAGCAAGAACCAAGGCAATAATGGAACCGGGGACACGCCGATTCCATTTGCCAGGCCATAATTTAATAATACCTAGTGAGGCTATGGCCATCAACAGTGTCGGCCACTGGAATGTACCGAGGTGTTCGATTAGTACCTTCATTTTAGGGAAAAAATCGGAAGGAACTTTCTCCACAGTCAGGTCACAAAAGTCCTTAATCTGCGTGCTAAAAATGAGAACGGCTATGCCGCTGGTAAATCCCGCCGTCACCGGATAGGGGATGTACTTGATCATGGTTCCAAAACGTGCCAGCCCCATGATGAGAAGTAGCCCCCCAGCCATAATTGTGCAGATGGCAAGGTTTTCCGGCCCGTATTTGGCGTAAATCCCGTAAAGAATGACGATGAACGCGCCAGTTGGCCCGCCAATGTTGACCTTCGTGCCGCCCAAACCGGAAATGAGAATCCCGGCAATTACTGCCGTGAAAATGCCCGCTTGCGGTGTGACGCCTGACGCGATGGCGAAAGCCATTGCCAGCGGCAGGGCGACAATTCCGACGGTGATGCCGGCCACAATGTCGGCGTGGAAATCGGCCCGTGTATAAGTCTTTAGCGTATCCAGCAGTTTCGGGCGGAAGCCAATCGTAAAGTTCATATCCAGCCTAGCGGACCGGTTCCATTTGCTTGAGCATTTCAATGGAGTCCTCAAAATGTTTCTGAAAGTATCTGCGCATGGCGTCCAACACGTCGATCAGCAGGGGGTCGCGCAAGCTGTAAAGAACCTGATTGCCGTTCTTGCGCGTCACCACCAAATGACTTTGCCGCAAAACCGAAAGGTGCTGCGAGAGGTTCGCCGGCTCCACCTTGACTTGTTCAAGAATTGTCCCAACCGAAAACTCGCCCGACCGCAATGTTTCGATGATGTGAATGCGGGTGGGATGGGCCAGAACCTTGAAGATTCCAGCCTTGAACCTGCGTAGCGCGCTAAAATGTTTAGGGTCAAGTGATGTTTCCGGCATATAAATTAAGTATATTCGAAATTACGAAAGTACTGCAACTGATTTATTCACTCCTGGTTGAATCCCACGGCGTGTTTGATGTCAGTGATCCGGTTTTTGTCAATACCTCTTTATAGGGCTTTCGCCTCCCGTGCCATCGGCGGTATCATCGTGGGGTGAAATCCTTGTTCCTGTTCCTGTCCGCCAGTTTCATGTTTTTTCTTCCCGCTCTCGCTGCCGATGGCGTGTCCACGTTGCCGCTGGGCGCTGGCGCCCCCGATTTCAGCCTGCCGGGAGTGGATGGGCGCAACTGGACGCTCAAGGATTTTGCAAACGCGAAAATCCTGGTGGTGGTCTTTACATGCAATCATTGCCCCACCGCGCAGGATTATCAGGAACGCATCAAAGCGATCACAGCCGACTACAAATCGAAGGGTGTCGCGCTCGTTGCCATCAATCCCAACGACGCGAATGCCTTGCGGTATGACGAACTGGCGTGGAGCGACATGAGCGATTCGTTCGCAGAAATGAAGATCCGCGCCCAGGACCAGCACTACAATTTTCCCTACCTTTACGATGGGGACACTGAGACCGTCGCGAAAGCCTACGGACCAGTCGCGACACCGCACGCCTTTGTGTTTGATTCCGCGCGCAAGCTGCGTTACGAGGGTGCAATAGATGACTCGCACCGCGCGGACCATGTGACGAAGCATTATTTGCGTGATGCGCTGGATGCTTTGCTGGCAGGCCAGGCACCGGCGGTGGCCCAAACCAAACTGATTGGTTGCTCGATCAAATGGGCGAGCAAGGAGCCGCAGGTGCAAAGTTACCTGGACAAAATCGTCGCGGAACCTGTGTCGCTGG
>DASYZW010000262.1:0-2487 GCA_035945915.1 Verrucomicrobiia bacterium
AAAATTCAGGCGGATTTTATCTGAAGGCGCGCAGGCAGGAAAACAATGTTCCCTGTATTAAACTATGGCGGTTTGCACCGCGGCCATCGGGGAAAAATGCAAGACCGTGAGAGGTGAGAGCGAGCAGCAAGGGCAGGCGGAACGATCAACGAGGCGGAGAACTTTCGGCGCTCGAAGGTCTGTTCTTTCGCCAAAAATTCGGTGCATTCCGTCAATTCTGTCTAATCAACTCCGCCAACGCGCTTAACACCTTCCCTTCCGCATCCGAAACGAGACAATAATGAAATCCGTTGGCGTCGAAATTGATCACCGAATAACCGCGATAACTTACCAGCACCGGCACAGCGGTATTGGCCTTGGCAGACGGCCAGACGAACGCGTTGATGAAATGCTTTTTATATTGGTAAACCAGCGCGGCAACAGTTCGGCCATCCAAATAATCCAGCCGGCCGCCGATAAGCGGGAAACCTTGCGCGGCGAAATCGCGCACCTGCGGCGCAAAATCCAGTTTGCCCGCAAACCACGGCTTGACGGTGTGCTGATCGGACGACACAACGTCGGTAAGATGATTTGCCTGAAGCGAACGGACATGATCAGCCACGGCTTCGTCCAATAGTGGTTCGCGCCCGGGAATCACGGAGCGCGAAAGAATCGTCAGGACGGCAAAAGCCGTCGCGCCGGCGGCAAGCAATCGCCAAAACCATAACTGAATTCTTCCGGCAGGCGGGGCGTCCTCGCGAACCGGCTCGTCGGCACGAACCATTCTGTGAATTTCGTTCCTCAAGGAATCCGGGGCGCGGTAAGCCAAATCATTTTTCCGCAACGCGTCACGGAGAGATTGAACGGCATTCCTTTCCGCGGCGCATTGGACGCAGGATTTCAAATGCTGCTCAACCTCAAGACTGCGGACCAAATCCAATTCGCCATCCGCATAGGCGTGAATCAATTTTTGTGTGTCAGGGCAGTTCATAATCTTCCCGGGTGCGCAACCTGGTTTTGCAATTGCCGCCGGGCCCGGGCCAGGCGCGACATGACAGTGCCCACCGGCACACCGGCGACTTCCGCGATTTCTTTATAGGAAAATCCCTCAAGCTCGCGCAGCACAAGTGCTTCGCGGAATTCCAGCGGCAGTGCTTCGAGCGCGGCGCGCAAAACAGGGGCATCGGCGTCATGAAATGAATCCGCGCTGCGACTCGTATCTTCAATTTCTGCCAGTTCATCGTCGTCAACGGATACAATCGCGCGCGGGCGATTTTTCCTGAGCCACGTAAAGGCGGTGTTGCGCACAATCGTCAGCAGCCAGGCCCGCCCGTTCTCTCCGCGGCAATCGCCGGCAAACCGGAACGCTCGGACACAGGCGTCCTGCACGATGTCCGCGGCGTCGTGATCGTTACCCGCCAGCCAGCGCGCCAGGTTATAGGCAGCGTCCAGATGCGGCATCACGATCCGCTCGAATGGTGATTCAGTCGCGCTCAAGTGTGGCTCTCTTTCATTTGAAGACTGCGCCGCAAACGATTTTATTCCCGCCGGAATAAACCGCTTTGCCGCGGGTCTGGACAATCGAAACGTAATCACAAACCAAAGATATGAAAACTAAAGAAAAATTTATTCAAGACGACCCAAACAAAGACGGACTCGACCGGCGCGGCTTCCTGGAATGCATGGCCTGGGCGGGAACGGGAATGCTCTGGACCGACAGTGGCGGGTTGCTCGGCTCCGCATTACTGCCATCACGGGCCGGCGCGGCGGACACGACCGGTGAGAAATCCGGCTTTAGCTTCGTGCAAATCAGTGATTCGCACATCGGCTTCAACAAACCGGGAATTAACACAGATGTCGCGGGAACATTGAAAGAGGCGATTGCGCGCATTAACGCCTTGCCGCAGCAGCCGGATTTTATTTTGCATACCGGCGACTTGACGCATCTGGCGGACGCAGACGAGTTCGACACGCTCGAACAATTGCTCAAAAGCGTGAAAACGGGGCAAATCTTTTATGTTCCCGGCGAACATGACGTGACCGGCGACAACGGAAAAGCGTACCTTGAACGCTTCGGCAAAAATACGAAAGGCAACGGCTGGCAAAGTTTCGACCATCACGGCGTCCACTTCGTCGGCCTCGTCAATGTCGTGGACATCCAGCAAAACGGACTTGGCGCGCTTGGTTCGGAGCAACTGGATTGGCTCGAGGCGGATTTGAAAGATCGATCGAGCGATACACCCATCGTCGTTTTCGCGCACATTCCGCTGTGGTCGGTTTATCCCAAATGGGGCTGGGGCACGGACGACGCCGCACAGGCATTGGGCTATCTTAAACGATTCGGCTCCGTCACCGTTTTGAACGGGCACATCCATCAAACGCTGAAAAAAGTCGAAGGACGCGTCACCTTTCATACCGCCATGTCCACGGCGTTTCCGCAACCGGAACCGGGCGCGGCGCCCAGGCCGGGCCCGATGCGCGTCGAGGCCGGAAAATTGCGCGATTATC
>DASYZW010000263.1:0-2059 GCA_035945915.1 Verrucomicrobiia bacterium
TAGTAGATATTATATCCGACGATGTCCGGGCTTGCGCTCGGTGTCCAGCTCACCTCGACACTTTGACTCGCAGATGCCGGCAGCGCAACGGCCGCGAGGCTTATTCCTGCGAACATGCTCAACAGAGACACGGCCCCAGACTCGGTAATTTTTGTTCTTTGATTCATTCGCGATTAAGTTAAAGCAGAAGAAATGCCAAGTCAAATTTTTGCCTTTTGTTGGCATGGTTGAATAAAAACCAATCAGTTATTGCCATGAGCACGATAAGCAGTTTTAGGAAATTCCTTTTTTGCGACTTTTCATCGGGAATTGGATCACGAATTAGATTGGCAATCTGCAATCCATTCTCGGCAATCGGCAATCCTGGTTATTCACATGGCGAAATGACGTCCTATTCTGTAGCTATTTTTGATTCTTCCGGTAACGAATTCTTTCCCTGTTTGCAGCGCTTCCGGCAGTTTTTGGCCGTGAGCCAGGGCAGCGCAAATCGCTGCGGAATAAACGCAGCCGGTTCCGTGTGTGCGAAGACCTGCCACGAATGGCACGCTGAGGTCATGGCGGCTTTTGCCGTCAAAGAAAATGTCAACCGCTCGTCCCTCTCTCGGCTGATGCCCGCCTTTAACCAACACGGCGCAACCGAACTGCCCGTGGATTTGGCGCGCTGCGGCATCCATATCCTCTATCGATAATATTGGGGATCCTGTCAATATTTCCGCTTCGGGCAGGTTCGGCGTGACCAACAAAGCGCGCGGCAGCAATTCCTTTTTTAAGATGGTCAACGCCCTCGATTGTAATAATCGGGTGCCGGAAGTTGAAACCATGACGGGATCCACAAGTAGCGGGATTTTTTTGTCTTTGAGAAATGCGGCAACGATTCGGATGTGCCCGGACGAATAAAGCATTCCGGTTTTAATCGCCGCAGGCGGGATTTCCTCAAAAACGGCTTCAAGTTGTTCTTGAAATATCCGCAATGTGCATGGTTTCACGGCCAGAACGCGAGCTGGATTTTGTGCCGTTACGCATGAGATAACTGTGGTGCCGTGGACTCCAAGGGCGGCAAAGGTCTTTAAGTCGGCCTGGATACCTGCGCCCCCGCCGCTGTCTGAGCCGGCGATTGTCATCGCGACCGGAATTTCTTTGGGCATCATTTCGTCTCTTACTGCTTCTGTGGTTGCTGCGTATTGTTCCGGTTCTTGTCAACGTCCAGATTTTCCAGGGTATGGAACGGATGCAGCATATATTGGAAAAACTTCTGGGGGACATTAAGATAGACAAGCCGTACTCTCGGGTTGCTCCAGGTGCCGGACACTTTGCATTTGCACATTTTGCCGACGGGCCACGTGACGACCGTGAATAACGGCCCGATTCCTGGGACATCGTGCAAAAGTTCAGCGGTAAAATCAGCCTCCAGATTTCCCGTCAAGTCCAGGGTCCCGTTGCAATGTAGTAACATCAGCGTCGTGTGAATTTGCAGGTTGTCCGTGGCGATGACACCGTTGGTCATGAAGAATTGCGCGGACGCATCCGTCGCGCGGCTGTTCCCCAACCCGGGAGACACGGTATTAAAGACGGGGGTCAACGCCCCGAATGCCGGAACGTCCCAGAGCAATCCGTCACGCAATCTGGTCTGCCCGTAACCATTGCACGAACGCCAGTCCTCCGAATAGCCGCTCGTAACGACAAAATGCCCGCTGACACGCCCTTCCAGGTGTTCAAGATGGTTCGAAGCGTTACTGAGATCCAGGGCCAGCGAATGCAAATCGACGTTTTGAAAATCACTGGTGAAAGTAAAATTCGCGCCTCGCTGCGGGCGGAAATCAAAATTAACGTCGCCAGTGCCGCTGCCGCCGTACAGTGACGCCGCCAGGTTCGTCAGGATTAACGTCTGCCCCATCCAATGAAGTTCTCCCGTCACTGCCGATGAACGGACATTCAGGATTTCCAATTGCGCCGGCGCGGCGGTTTTGAAATCGAGGTCGGCGTTGGTCGGGTCTCGCAAAGGCGCGTAACCGTTGACGAAGGCGTCCGCCGGCGCGAGAAAATGATAGGGCTTCATGAC
>DASYZW010000264.1:0-6818 GCA_035945915.1 Verrucomicrobiia bacterium
CAAGGATATTCTTGGTGCAATCCTTGTCGAAGGATGCCCAGCCGCCGTCCTTGCACTGGAAGGTCATCATCCATTTGAGACCGCGCTGAAAGCATTCGTCCCGGCGCGCCGGGTTGTCTGTGGGAATTTTTCGCAACGCCAGCAGCACCATGGCCGTGTCATCCACGTCCGGGTTCCATTTATTGTTATACTCAAAGACCCAGCCGCTGGGCTCGACATTCGCGGGATTTTTATATTTCCAATCGCCGCGAAAACGGATTTCTCGGTCCATGAGCCAATCGACGGAGCGTTTGAGCGCCGGATGCGTTTCGGGGATGCCCGATTCATGGAGGCAGATGGCGACAATCGCGGTGTCCCAAACCGGCGAAAAGCAAGGCTCGATGCGGACATCATGGGGCGTTTCGTGCTGAAGCTTTTTTAACTCGAGCCGGGCGCGAATGACTTCCGGATGATCGTCGCTGTAACCGAGCGCCTTGAGGGCGATCAACGCATTCAGCATGGCCGGGAAAATCGCGGCCAGGCCGTCTGTGCCCTCGAAGCGTTCCAACATCCAGGTCTCGGCTTTCTTAAGCGCGAGCTTGCGGAACGGATGAATCTTATGCTCGGCGAACCATTCGGCGAATTTGTGCAAACGGTCGAGCCAAAGGAAAAAATTGCGCCAGGAAATTTTTTCGGGATCGGGCGCCAGGGCCAGTTCCCGTTCATGGACGCCGCTGGGATAAAGCTCGTCCAAATTGACGGCGGCCGGGCGGGTGGGTTTGAAGTGATTAATGATCGCCAGGGGCACGAGCATGGCGCGCGACCAATTGCTCATCTCCCAGAAATTGACGTGAAACCATTTGCCGATCAGGATGACTTCGCACGGAATGGTGGGCACATATTCCCAGGAATAGAGCCCGAGCAGCGCCAGGTACAACTTGGAAAACGTGTTCATTCGCGGTACACCGCCCAGGTTGAGGGCCGCCTGGCGCGCCCGCAACATCCGCGGATCAGTCACGGAAACCCCGGCCAGTTTCAGCGCCAGGTAGGCTTTGATGGTGGCATTGATTTCGGAAGGACCCGCATGGTAGATGTTCCAGCCACCGTCCCGCAGTTGCATTGAAAAGATGTGGTTGACGGCTTTGCGCTGCCATTCTTTGTCCACGCTGCCGTCCCAATGGTGAAAGGCCACCATATCCGACACGAGGGTGGAGTCCACCATGAGTTCACCCACCCAGTAACCCTCCTGCTTTTGCAAGCCGAGCAGGTTTTTTTGGGATCGCAAAATGGTCGTGTTCAGATCCTCGGCGAATCCGCCCAACCGGATGGTCGAAGGCGATTGCGCCGGCTGAACCCTGGATGCTCCTTCAGTCAACACATGGTTATTGTGCGTTTCTACCTCCATCGTGTAAAGTCCTTTGATATGGCCGCCCAAGCCTAAAAGTGGCTCCTTATACGTGGAATGTCAAATTGAAGCGTAAGACCGCCTAATATTCGCCTTAGACCTGGTCGGCAAAACCGTGATTGTCCCAGCAAGGGTCAAGGCCAAGGTCCCTGAGCATTTGGAGGTCCTTTTCCACGGGTTGATTCAATGTCGTGAGGTAATTGCCTACCATCAGCGCGCTCGCGCCGGCCATGAAAATCATGCTTTGGGCGTCGCGCAGGTTTACCGTGCGCCCGCCCGCGATCATGATCTCCTGTCGCGGCAATATGAAACGGAAACACGCGATAGTTTTCAAAATTTCCATGACCGGGAGCGGAGAATTTTTCTCGAAGGGCGTGCCGGGAATCGGATTGAGGATGTTTACAGGCACGACATTTGCCCCGATGGCTTTCAATTCAAACGCCAGGTCGCAACGGTCCTCGCGAGTCTCGCCCATGCCGATAATTCCGCCTGAACAGATTTTAATTCCGGCGTTTTTTAGAAAACGGATGGTACCGAGCCGGTCTTCAAACGTGTGCGTGGTGCAGTGCCGGGGAAAATATCGGCGCGAGCTTTCCAGATTATGACCGTAGCACTCGAGGCCGGCGTCTTTCAGGCGGTCTGCGACCCGTTGCGATTTAATAATGCCGAGTGATGCGTCCGGGCGTGTTTTGCCGCTGGCTTTTAACTCCCGGATGCGCTCGCAGACCTCATCAAGCATCGGTCCTTCGTTTAGGCCCTTCCATGCCGCGACCAGGCCCACGGCAGTGACGCCGTTTTTATTGGCTTCGTCGGCCGCCTCGATCACCGGTTCCGGGTCCACAAAACCGTATTTGGGTGAGCCGGTCTGGTAAAATGAGGATTGCGCGCAGAATTTGCAATTTTCCGAACAGGCGCCGGCCTTGGCGTTGACGATGGAACACAGATGTATCTTGTTGCCTTTGAAGTGTTCCCGGATGCGGTTCGCCTGGGACAACAAATCGAAAATGTCGGCGGAATCCTCAAGATTAAAGAGGAACATCGCCTCCTCACGCGAGATCGCGTTTCCGGCCAGAACCCGTCCGCCCAGGTCGGATATTTTCTGGCGGTTCGTTGCGTCAACCCATTGCGCTGTCATGGTTGACACAATACCACTCGGCAACACATCCGCAAGCCCAATGGTTGTTGCCTGCCTGCCAATGAATTATGCGTGAAATACCTAAATGCCACAATAGCGCCAACAGGGACAGAATGACCCATGTTTTGGCCCAAAGTTTGCTCCTTTTTCAGCGATTTTGGAATCCGTGATATCGATCATAAGCCAGAATGTGACGCGTATGGCGCTAGCCCTGGGTTGCGTGGGTTTGCCGGCAAGTGCGGTGTATGTTCACGCTGGCGACCCGCTTTCAGGATTTTATGTGAGCAGCGACGCGGGCCTGAATCTTATCAGTAATTTAAACGGTCCGAATGTTTCGCTCTCATTGCGTCCGGGCGTGCGCGGTGACGCCTCCGCGGGTCACGCGTGGAAACTGGCCGCCCATTTTTCAGCAGCCGCCGAACTGGACGCCGGCATTCTTTACAATCGCCTGGATAAAGCCGCATCACAGGGCCAATCTGTCACTGTGGGCGGATCTTTGATGGATGTGCCGTTGCTGGCCCACGCAATTATGCGTTGGCAGTTTCACCCCAGCTGGATTGCCTATGCCGGGGCCGGGGCCGGTTGCACGTTCAGCTCCCTGCGAGTTAACTCCGAGGGGGCGAACTACGGCCTTAACGGCGCCGAAACGGATTTTGCCTGGCAGGGAATGGCCGGTATCCAGTACCGAATTGGCGCCAGCGAAATAGGCCTCGGTTACGAACATTTCTCGTTCAATCGGTCGAACCTGAAAACCGTTGGAAACAACACGATTCTTGCGTCTTATACGTTTTGTTTTTAGGCGTCAATGTCTCCGTCGTCACGTCGGCCGACTAGGCCGAGCACTCAGATCGCATAACAAACTTGGAATTCGGGCGTTTTATTTTCATAATAGGATGAAACATGCAATTCATTCGGGACATTTACGCAGCCAAACGGATCGCCGGCAAACCGGTCATTTCGTTTGAATTTTTTCCGCCGAAAACCGAGGAAGGCGAGCGGAACCTGATTGAGAAACATATCCCGGCGCTGGCGAAGGCCGCGCCCGATTTTTGTTCGGTCACTTATGGCGCCGGCGGCGGCACGCGGGACAAGACCTTGATGATCGTGGACCGAATTCAGCGTGAGCATAAACTAACGGCGCTCGCGCATCTTACCTGTGTCAATCATACTCGCGAGGAGGTCCGCACCGTGCTGGAAAAAATCCGGGCCATGGGCTGCAAAAATATTCTTGCATTGCGCGGTGATCCTCCGGGTGGCGGTGATTTTCAAAAAACTCCCGGCGGATTCGAATTTGCGTCCGAATTGGTTCAATTCATCCGGGATCACGACGTTTTTTCCATCGGCGTAGCGGGGTTTCCGGAGGGTCATATCGCCAACAAAATCGGGAAGCTCGATGATTGGAACCGTCTTAAGGCGAAAGTGGACGCCGGCGCGGATTTTGTGCTCACCCAATTATTTTTCGATAACGCGGACTATTTCGAGTTTCGCGAATATCTCACAGACCGGCTGGGGATCCGCGCACCGCTAACGCCCGGCATCGTTCCGATCCTGAGCGCGGGTCAAATCACAAAATTCACCCAATTGTGCGGCGCAAAAATCCCGGCAAAGCTCCGAAAAAGGCTTGACGAATTGGGCGACGATGACGAAGCGGCCGTGGAATTCGGCATTGAATATGCGACGGGCCAATGCAAGGAATTGCTGAAGGCCGGCGTGCCCGGGCTGCACTTTTATACGCTTAACAAGTCACATTCGACCGTCGAGGTCCTGAAAAACCTGGGACTTGTTGCCGGACCCTAGAGCAACGTGCTGACGAGCGAGCCCAGGACCGTGAGTGGTCCCTGGTCTTCCAGACCATCCGCGGCTTTATCCAGTTTTTGGAGGGAAAGCTGGGCGTTCTTGTAAAAATCCTGGTTATTGACGAGCTTGCCCACAGTTCCCTGGCCGTTATTGATTTTCAGCAAAATCGCGTGCAGGTTGGTCATGGAAGCGGCCATTTCATTGTAGACCGTGGCATCATTCATCAGCTTGCCGAGCGTGCCCTGGCCGTTGGTGACGTTGTTGAACATCATCTGCGCCGAAGCGACAGCACTCTGCAAATTCGAGACCGTGTCCATGGCGGTGTTGTACAGCGTTTGATCATAGATGAGCTTGCCGACAGTCCCATTCCCGCTGGCAATCTGGCCGGTGATGCTTTCGATGTTGGTCACCGTTGCGCTCAAGTTGCCGGTGTTTTGCTTGATCAAGTCCGTCAAGGGCCCCAGCAGATTATTGATCGAGTCTCCGGTGAAACCTTTCATCGCGTTTTGAATGCCGTTGGCCGCGTCGTTGAGCTTGGCCATGATGGCGTTCAGGTCAGGTTGTTCCACGGTGGCCAGAACGCTTCCGTCAATGATATGCGGCGCGGAAGGAGAGCCGAAATCAAGGCTGACAAAGTTCTGGCCCATTAAACCGGTAAATTTAATCGTGGCGGTGCTGTCCGTTTTTACCGGCGCGTCGGCATAGATCGACATTGTGACCCTGACTTTGCCATCTTCGATGGCGATTTTATCCACCCGGCCGATTTGTACGCCGGCCATTTTCACGGCGTCGCCCTCCTTCAGGTCCTGAACGGTGGCGAAGAGGGCGCTGACGGAGTTGCCGTGATGGACGAAATGCCAGCCGTTGAGTGTTTCGACCACCACCACCGCGGCGAGCACGACCAGGACGACAAAAATGCCGAGACGTGTTTCAAGGGAATTTTTCATACGTTTTTTGTTGGGGATTCTTGTTTAAAATCTGCGCGCAAAAACTTTTGGATGATGGGATCCTTGGATCGTTTCAGATCCTCGGGCGAACCGATCGCGATAATACGACCTTCACTGATGAAGGCAATCCGGTCGGCGATGCCGAAGGCGAGGTCCCGGTCGTGGGAGACGACCAGGGAAGTGACGCCCGTGCGGCCCTTGAGCTTCAAAATTTCTTCCCCGATTACGACGGCCGAAAGCGGGTCCAGTTCGCTGGTAGGCTCGTCATAAAGAATCAATTGCGGCTCAATGACGAGGGCGCGGGCGATCGCCGCGCGTTTTTTCATGCCGCCGGAAAGTTCGGCCGGCGTTTTCGTAGCGGCGTCGGCCAGGCCGACGTCCTGCAATTTTTGAGTAACGATATTCTCGATTTCAGCGGGAGGTTTTAACCGAAGCTCCGAGAGATACAGGCCCACATTTTCGCCGACGGTGAGCGAATTCAGCAGCGCGCCGGACTGGAAAACCATGGCGAGCCGGTATTTTTCCAGCGTGTGTTCCGCGTGGACGGATTCGCCATTGACCAGGATTTCGCCGGCATCGGGCGCTTCGAGCCCGATCAGGTGCTTGAGCAATACGCTTTTGCCGCTGCCGCTGGGCCCCATAATGACAAAGATCTCGCCCGGGTTCACTTTAAAATCAATTCCTTTGAGAACCTCCTGGGAATCGAAGGACTTTCGCAGGCCGCGAACCTCGACGCTCACGCCCGAATGATTATTGGTTTCGTTGCTACTGTTGTTCATTCAGGAGAATTCGAGTCAGGAAATAATCGAAAAAGACGATGGCAACAATCGAATTGACGACGGCCTTGGTCACCGAGCGGCCGATACCGCGCGGGCCGCCGATGGTCATCAGGCCCTGGTGGCACGAAACGACGCCGATGATAATGGCGAAACAAAAGCTTTTAAAAACGCCATTCGCGACATCCTTCAAATTTACGACCTGCCGCAGGTCCGAGAAGAACGCTTGAAACGGGATCGAGATTTGGTTGTTCACTTCGGCAATGACCGCGCCGCCAAACCAGCCGACAAGAATCGAGAAAATCACAAGCATCGGCATGGCGGCAGCGAGGGCGACCAGGCGCGGTAACACCAGGTAATGAATGGGATTGATGTTCATGGTGCGCAAGGCGTCGATTTCCTGGTAGACGCGCATCGAGCCGATTTCGGCGGCCATGGCCGAACCAATACGTCCGGCGATCAGGATGGCCATCATGACCGGCGCCATTTCCTTGGCCATGGCATAACCGACGATGCCGCCGACGGCGCTCGCGAGGCTGCGCTCGACCAAGACCGGGCCGGTTTGCAGTGCCAGGACCGCCCCGATGAAAAATGAGAGCATGCACACCATCAGCAGGCTTGCGTTGCCGATCTCGAAGAACTGATCAAATATTTTTTGCCGATGCCGCCACGCCGACGGCAGCGCGACGAGCGTTCGCCAGAACAGCAGGATCATCTCTCCAATGTTTTCAAACATAGATCGTAGACCAACACTGTTAACCGCGCTTGGCGCCTCAATC
>DASYZW010000265.1:0-7269 GCA_035945915.1 Verrucomicrobiia bacterium
ACGAGAACAGCGGCGACTATTCCGGAATTGACCGCCCGGTCTCCGTGTTTCCCGCCAGCGGATCCACAGTCACCGTGAAATCAATCAAAGTTCGGCCCATTGCCGAAACGGCCTTGTAATCGGAACGGTCCGTTTTCACCAACTATGCCAACTGAGCGATCAACGGATAAATGGACGCAAAAGTTCATGGCCCACCTGGCCACGGACCGCGGTGCGTCTCCCTATACGCAAAAGAATTACCGCCAGGCGCTTGAAGAGTTTTCACGATGGCATACGCAGGAACGACAATCGCCACCTCCCTGGGACAAACTTCAGCGTGACGATTTTCGCGCTTATTTGCGCTATCTGGGACGCCAGAATCTGAGCCGCGCGGCCACCTCGCTCCGATTCTCGGCCCTGCGCACGTTTTATAAATTCCTGATCCGGCACGGGGCCGCCGCCAGTTCTCCGATTAAAAATTTATCGTTGCCCAAACCGGAAAAGCGATTGCCCAGATTCCTGACGGTGCGGCAAATGGAGGCGCTCCTGGCTGCGCCGCTGAAGCAGGCGCAATCCCGTCAGGGAAATAAGGGCGCCGGACGCCCCGTTTCCATGGCCGTCGCTTTGCGGGACGTGGCCGTTTTAGAAACGATCTATTCCTGCGGCTTGCGCATCAGCGAACTCTGCGGTCTCCGTGCAGATGACCTGGACGGCACCCAGCAAATTGTCCGGGTCCGCGGCAAGGGAAAGAAGGAGCGGCTCGTGCCGATCGGCCAGCCCGCAGTGGGCGCCATCAAACGTTATTGGGGAACATTGAAAATTCCGCCGGCGGGCGCTTCGCCGGTATTCTTCAGCGAAACTAACAGCCACACTCCCCTGCACCCCGTCCAGTTATCCAGGCGATTGAAGCAATATCTCGTGTTCGCCGGTTTGGATCCCAATCTGACTCCGCATAAACTGCGTCACAGTTACGCGACACACATGCTGGATGCCGGCGCGGATTTGAGGAGTGTCCAGGAATTGCTCGGCCACGCGCACTTAACGACCACACAAATCTATACGCACGTCACAACCGAACGGTTGAAAAAGGCATATGATGCCGCGCACCCAAGAGCATGAGGTTGAAGGGATAAAACGGAGCCCCGCGATTCTCCCGCGGTTCGCGCTTGATAGCGACACGCCGCCTCGGGCCTGGAAACTGAGGATTGATTTTCTTTGAATCTACGGCCGGTGTATGATGTCTAAATGGCTATGAAAAATGTTCGTGTTTTGACTGTTGCCGCGGCCGTTTCCGCAGTCGCTTTGGCGGGTTGCACGTATCCAAACGGAGATCCAAATAATACGGGCACGGGAGCATTGATCGGAGCGGGAAGCGGCGCGGCTTTGGGCGCGGCCCTGGGCGGGCGCGACGCCGGCGCAGGCGCGCTGATCGGCGGCGCCTTTGGAGCGTTAACCGGCGCGCTGATTGGAAATTCGATCGATCGGGAACAGGAAGAGGAATTACACGAGGAGGCGCCCGTTACCTACGTCCACGTGCAGCAAAACCAACCGCTGACTGTGGATGACGTCAAAGCACTGGTCCGGGCAAAAGTCAGCGACGATGTCATTATTACCCAAATTCAAAACTCACACGCGGTTTATCATTTGAGCCCGCAGGATATCATCGACCTGCATACGGCCGGCGTCAGCGACCGGGTGGTCAATTTCATGATCGCCACGATCAATACGCCTCCGCCTCCGCCCACCGAGGTGGTCAATTCCGACGAACCACCGGCCCCGCCGAGCGAAACAGTTGTCGTCGCACCCGGTCCGGGTTATGTATGGATCGGCGGCGAATGGCAATGGAACGGCGTCGGCTGGGTCTGGCTCGGCGGTCACTGGGCGTACCCTCCCTACCCCGGCGCCATTTGGGTGCACGGATATTGGTATCGCGGTCCATTCGGCGGCTGGCGGCACGCGGGTGGACATTGGAGATAACGGGCGGACTTTGCGATTGGTCGGAATTTACGACTTACGATTTACGCGCTTGCTGATTATTCCTGGCAAGGGCGGACCCGGGTCGAGCGACTGCATGACCATCCTTTTGCCAGACCAATGGATTCGTTCATGACGGCTCAATCAACGTCAAATGACTCTCCGTATGAATCGCCTTTCATTTGATATTCAGCTACTTGACAGATGTATCATTTTTGATACATTGCAAGGCGGATGAATGCCGAACGCCCGCTCAATGTGGTCTTTTTCCAGACGGGCACGGGCCATGAACCGGTGCGCGAATGGCTCAAGGGATTGCCCAAAGAGGCGGCAAAGCGTAGGCGCGGACATCTTGACTGTCCAACATGCTTGGCCGGTAGGCAAGCCGCTGGTGGACAACTTGGGTGAAGGCATCTGGGAAATACGCTCGCGGCTGGCCAACCGCATTGCGCGGGCATTGTTTGCCGTGATAGACGAAGAAATCGTGCTCCTGCACGGGTTCATCAAGAAGCAGCAACAAACGCCACAACAGGAATTGGCATTGGCGAAAAAAAGAAAGCGAGAGTATCTGCAAACTTTATGAAAAAGAACATTCATCGGGGAAGCGACTTCCGGGACTTTCTCAAAGAGGACGGCATTCTGGAAGAAGTCGAGGAACGGGCCATGAAAAAGGCACTGGCGCTTCAACTGGAAAAGCTAATTGCTAAGAACGAAATCACAAAGTCCGAAATGGCCGCGCGCATGAAAACCAGCCGTGCCGCCGTGGACCGACTACTGGATACTTCCAATCCTTCCCTAACCATCACCACGCTTGGCAAGGCCGCCCGCGCATTGGGGCGGAAAATCAAAATTGAACTGGTGCCGGCATGAACTGCGTTGGTCACACCCTGACGTCGCAAGCGATACAGGCGAGCGATTTGTAACTGTTTTGGAAATTCTGCCGGTCGTACATCCGGAAACGGCCGTTAGAATGGCAATTGTCGCGCCGTGACATTATTCCGATATTTAACACGCTGTTGGCGCTTGGCTTGATGATTGCCCGACAAGATTACTGGGAGAAAACACGTCGCAGAGGCCAGCCGCGGCAAAGCCAAAAGTAATTCAAATTAGGACACCGCCGGACGAACGGTAGCGCCTTGATTTGGTCCCCGACGCAAGCCAACAGTCCGGAAATGATTGCAAATACGAGGAGGGCACACACCGAAACAGGTCGTGGTCCAGGGGACAGAATTTCCAACATAAGTGAGCAGGTCATTAATATGACGGAAGTAATCGTTAGCTTTTTCACGTTGACTCCAAATTTGAATTATTCCTCCAAATCCTTGGTAAATAATTTCGCCAATGGGCGTGCGAAAACCAGAAAGCCAATACTTGAAACAGAATAGACGATTAATCTAACCAGCGCCATCACGATGACAAGCACATACCCCGGCTTCATGTATTCAACTCGCGTGGCGAACAAATTATAAAACAGGGCGGGAAGCTCGGTAAGAACAATCACTATATCGAAGCAAAGATAGACGCCAAAAAGTCTCATCAATAAAATGGCAACCTGTGTGATTTTCATTTGGAATTTTTTCCTTTAGTATCCTTTACAATTTGAACTTGAACCGCCTTTTGCGCTGAATCCGCTGACGGGATTTCCAGCACGGCAACGAATCGCCTCCGCTCATCCTTTGCACCGTCCAAATAGCTCCATGTGTAAGCACGTTGGCATTTAGATGGCCAGTCAGATCAAAAACCTCAACCTCGCCGTGCCATACTGTTTGACGGCGAAACACTTCCATGGACGGGCACGGCGCCAACCCAGTATATCACTGGACAAGTGCGGCAACAATCGAATAAAGAAAGCCAGGAAACGAAGATTGCGGCTAACGTCTCTGTATACCTATCAAGTCGGTTAATAAACGACCAAAGCAATTATTACACCCACGACAATTCTTCACTCCTAGTGTGAGGGTTTGTGACTTTAAAAAGGCGATGAATGTCAAATTAAGGCACTGCCGAACCAGACCGGTTCATTGACGCGATCGCTTTATGCCGTTATGCTGCGTCATGGCGCTGGTTCGGATATTAATTGATGGCTATTCCCTCCTGCATAACTGGCCCGAGCTGGCGCCAGGTCAACCACGTCATTCCGAGCGCGCCCGGGACGAATTGATTCGCATTTTAACGCAATATCACGATGCCACCGGCGAGCCCGTCACGATTTTTTTTGACGGCGCGGGCGGGCCGGTATCCGCCCAAAAACGCGAGTCCAGCCGCGAAGTGGAGGTGCTGTTTTCGAAGGCCGGCCAGACCGCCGATGATATGATCGAGCGCGCGGCACATCGCTTCCAGGAATACGGCCAGGTGCTCGTCGTAACGGATGATTTCGCCGAGCGCGAAACGGTAAGCGCGCTGGGCGGCATGGTTTCGAGTTGCGCAAATTTTATCAATTCGATTGAAAAGGCGCTCACGGAATTGCACGATGACCTCAGAAGTTATAATCGTAGCGAGAAAAATCGCTTTAAGCGTCCGCGATAAAAAGATGAAAAGCCAAAAAAACCTTATTTGCATCTGTCTGGCCGCCTTGTTTTTGGGGCCCGGCATTTGTTTGCCATTGCGCGCCCAGTCTGATTCCCGGCGGATCGAGAACCGCTTCCTGCTGATATTTGACACATCGTCGGCGATGAAAAAGCGCGTTCCCAACGAGATCAAAGCGGTCAACGCGCTGTTTGAAATCACGTTAAACAGCAAATTGCGTCCCGGAGACAGTGTGGGAATCTGGACGTTCAGCCAGGACCTGCACCTGGGACAATTCCCGCAACAGGAATGGACTGAGGATAAAGTGAATTCCCTGCCGCCGGCAATTGGCGCGTTTCTTAAGAAGCAACATTACGGCAAAGAAACCCGATTTGACGGGCTGGTTCAAACGCTGAACGAGGTGGTGAAGACGTCTCCGCGCCTCACCACGCTCATTTTCTGCGACGGAAATGGCGAAGTGCAAGGCATCCCGGGGGCGCCGACCATTAACGCCAGCTTCAAGCAACATCAGCATGACATGGAAAAGGCGCATATGCCGTTTGTGATTGTCCTGCGAAGCCAGTACGACCAGAACATGGTCGGCCATTATGTCGGATGCACCATTAGTTCCGCAGAATCCGTCAGCTTGCCGGAATTTCCGCCGTTTCCTCAACCGCCGCCCCCCCCGGCTCAGCCGGTTCGCACTGTGCCGGAACCGCCGCCGGTCGTCGCGCAACCGCTCATCGTCATCGGCACCCACTCTGAAACCAACGCTGCCCCGGCTACACCCGCACAACAACAGCCCGTCCCGACGCTTGCACCGACGCCTTCGCTGCCGGCGCCGACGAATCCGGTTCCCGCGCCGCAGGTCAGGCCCAATCCTCCGCAGGCGCAATCGCCGCCAACCGCTTCCGCGCCTCCGGCCGTGCCGTTGACGGAAACCAATCCTCTTCCACCGGCGGCGGCAATGCTGACGCCGACAAATCCACCGGTCATCCCCGCGCAACAAGCGACAGCCACGCCTGTGAGTCCCCCGGCAACCGCCCCGGAGGACCGGCCAGAAAGCCCGGGCCCAGGCAAAAAAGGTTTGCTGGCCGGGGCCGCGGGGCTTTTATTCATCTGCGTTGCCGCCGGCTACTTTATTTTTCGCCGGTCGCAAGGACGCGCATCCACGAGCCTCATTACTGAATCGCTGAAAAAAAGATAACATTTCAGTCGTGACTTTTTACCCCAGGCATGGAACATTTTGCGTTCATGAAAATCACCAGTTTAATTTGCGCCGTCGGAATGTTGATTGGCGTCGTTAGCGCAAACGCCCAGGACAGCAAATCCGCGGGCTATAGCGATCCTTCAAAATTAACCGCGACAGCGCCCGACAATTTCAAGGCCGTTTTTAACACGACCAAGGGCAAATTCACAATCGAAGTCACCCGATCACTCGCCCCCAACGGCGCTGACCGCTTTTATAATCTCGCCAAGTCCGGTTACTTCACAGACATCGCTTTCTTCCGCGTGGTGCCCGGCTTTATGTGCCAGTTCGGCATTGCCGGCGACCCGGCCGTATCGGCCAAGTGGCGCGACGCGAACATTCCCGATGATGCGGTGAAAGGCAGCAACACTCGCGGCACAATCACCTTCGCCACCGCGGGTCCCAATACGCGCACCACTCAATTATTTATCAATTTTGGCAACAATACCTTTCTGGATGGCCAGGGTTTCGCGCCCTTCGGCAGTGTCACCGAAGGGATGGACGTCGTAAATAAAATCAATGGCGAATACGGCGACGGCCCGCCCTCCGGCTCCGGTCCTGACCAGCAGCGCATCCAAATGGAAGGCAATACCTATCTGAAAAAAAACTTTCCTGACCTTGACTACATCAAGTCCGTAACCGTTATTACGGAGAAAAAGTAAACAAGGATTTATTGTGAAAGAAGTCGCCGTCATCAACACAAGCGAGGGAGAGATGGTCCTGGAATTCCTGGACGCCGCCCCGAACACCGCCGCGAATTTTATCAAACTTGCCAAACAGGGCTTTTACGATGGCACCTGTTTTCACCGCATTATCAAAGGGTTCATGATCCAGGGCGGCGATCCATTGACCAAGGATCCCAGCCAGGAGCATGCCTGGGGCACCGGCGGCCCGGGCTACACGATCAAGGCGGAGTTTAACGACCATTCACACCAGTCGGGCGTCATTTCCATGGCGCGCAGTTCCGATCCCAACTCGGCCGGCTCGCAGTTTTTTATTTGCGACGGCAATGCCTCTTTTCTGGACCGCCAATACACGGCATTTGGACGATTGATCAAAGGCGATGATGTCTTGAAAAAAATCGCCAACACTCCCGTGGCCGCCAGCGCGCACGGGGAACGCAGCAAACCTTCCAAACGGGTTGGCGTTAACAGCATCAAAATCGTTCCGGCGGATTCGGTGAAGTAATATCCGAACCGTTTCGCTCGCATTCGGCGAGATTCGTCGGTCAGGACAGCGCGTAATTTGCCTGCCCGCTCGTCTTTGCTTTGCTGGCTAGGACAGCTTGCGAAAAAAATGGGAATTGCCACTGCGTCAGTCCGGGCTTTGGGAAGATGGAACCGGCCAACCGGACAGCTAGCAATTCACTCTTTTTAACGAAACACTTGGGATTTACACTCGGAGATCCCCTATACAAATATGTAGAGTTGCCAGACGGAACTGAAATCTGAAATACAATTGACAGAACCGAATTGACAAACAATCTGCGTTTAGCTAACAGCCCGTTAAAAAACATGGGGATAATGTCTTGACAAAGAGTTAATATGTGTTATTAAATGCGC
>DASYZW010000266.1:0-8377 GCA_035945915.1 Verrucomicrobiia bacterium
TTCGGTGCCGTAAGGATGATATGGAGCGTCGTCGTGGCATTGATTGCAATCGCCGACGAGTTTGTCATCGACCGTTATGCCCGGCCAATTCGGGCTATTGGTATTGCCCAGCAAACCAGCGTGAACGCTGCCCGGACCGTGACAACTTTCACATTGGACATTGGCCATGCCCGCAAGAGACGGATAATGCGACTGCATGCTTGCAAAATTTCCGTTGGTCAGCACCGCCGGGATGGTCCAACCGCTGAGTGTCTGCAAATTATAAAAGCCGCCGTCCACTGCGTTGGTATTTGGATCGTAACCGGTAGTATGACATTGGAGGCAGGACTGGCGCATCGGAACTCCCGCAAAATTGGCATCAGCATCAATTTCATTTGAAAAAACCTGAGCGTGTAGCGTCTGCACCCAGGTGGCCCATTTATCTTCCGCGATCTGGCCGCCGCTATGGCACAGCTCACAGGTTTGCACGCCGAGGTATGTTCCCGCGGTAATCGTCTGAGTCAAATTGGTATTCCCCTCCTGAGCGGTTGTAATTGCCAGTGTCACCGTGTAGACACCGGCGATGTCGGGGCGCAAGAAAGCGCGACCGGCGACTTGCGAAACCAGTCGGCTCGATGGTTCATAAATCGGCACATTCGTTCCCAGCGGAGTCGTGTTCGTGATCACGGCAATCGAGCCCGTCGGTTTTCCTGTGAGGGTCCATGTCACGCTGGTGATGTCCGCCGGCGGAACCGCAATATTGACATCGGCCTCGAGATACACGGCCGTACCCACGCCCACAGTGCTCAGGCCTCCCGAAAGCTCCGTGCCGGACGGAAGCGCCAAACTGCTGGCCTCGTGGGAACTGACCGGGCTCAAAACGAGCTGGCCCTGCAAGGGCGTTTGCGCGCGGGCGGTCGTAAAGATGCCGGCCGCCATCACGGCCACAGCCATGAGACGAGCGGGCGTTAAGTCTACTGGAGATCTTACATTCATATTGGATGATTGAATTTCTGATGGTTCATAGTTAAGCGGCTTGAAATTGTGATTGAAAACAACCGAGGGACCATCCGGGCACTAATTCCACGTCCTCGTGTCGTTCTCTTGGTGGCGGCGGGTCGATTTTTGCCATCAGGTCGACGCTGTGACGGGCAATGATTTGATGGCACTTACAAAGTTCCTGTTCCCGCAGCTTTGAATTCTCGCGGACGATGGCCTCAAGATGGTCAATGTTATAGAGATACACGTTGCTCAGCTCATTTACATCAGCGGCGATGTCCCGGGGCACGGCGATATCAATGAGAATCAACGGACGGCTCCGGCGAGCGGGCAAGGCTGCCTCAATCTCATTCTTGTGCAGGATGGTCGTCGGGCAACCGGTCGAACTCACCACAATATCCGCCTCCACCAGCGCCTGCATCCGCTGGTCGAACGGCAAGGCGCGTCCGCCAAATTCCGAGGCAAGAGCCTCGGCGCGCTCGTAGGAACGGTTGGCCACGAGCACCGTGCGTGCGCCGCTCTTGGCAAGATGCCGCACACACGCTTCCCCCATCTTTCCGGCTCCCAGAATCATCACGGTTTTCTCGGACAAATCGCGGTCCAATATCTTCTCGACCAACTCCACCGCTACGCTGCCCACGGAAGTGGCTCCCCGGCCGATGGCGGTATGCGTGCGGATCTCTTTACAAGTCTTGAGGGCCGTTTGAAACAGCCGGTTCAAGAGAGGCCCTGTGAGTTTCGCCGCCTGGGCAGCCAAATACGCATTTTTTACTTGTCCGGTGATTTCGGTTTCACCAATTACCATCGAATCCAACCCGCTCGTTACGGAGAAAAGATGTTCCGCAGCCTCGGCGCCTTCTTTAAAATAAACGTACGGCGTGACGTCAACATTTCCGCAAATCTGCTGGAAAAGAAGGGCCGCATTTTCCCGGACCTGGCGGGCTGCGCCATAGATCTCAACCCGATTGCAGGTGGAAAGCAATACAACCTCATCCAGGCTGCCGGCAAGTCTCAGCCGGCATCCGTGGCACGGCAGGAGGGAAGGCCGCACGGCAAGTTTTTCGCGAATCTCGACCGGCGCCGTTTTATAACTTAATCCAACGACAAAAATTTTGGTCGCCCGTGATGGTCTCTTATAGTCCTGATTCACGCTGACACTCTAAAACACGGCTAAAAAGCCGCTCTCCATCCGTTGCCATATGTTGTGCTGTTATTGGCGGAGGATTTGAACCCGATGATTCAAGGTTTAGGTGTCGGTGAACTGGAAGGATGGGCGCTCAATTGTTTCATGCCATCAAAGACGTAAAGAAGGCCAGAGACGCCGGTGAAAAAACCTGCGCCGACAAGCCATCCCTCAAACAGATCGCCGTGAAACTCCTGGTCCCAGTGCAGCAGGATCCAAACGATGACGAACATTTGAAAAACGGTGGCAATTTTGCCCGTTATTCGCGGGCGCACGGTGAGGTTGCCCACCACTGACCGGATGACAACCGCGCCGATGGCCAGGAGCAAATCCCGACCGATGATCAGGCCAGTAAGCCAGAGCGGAATCTGCCGGAAATAGGGAGCATTGTTGAAACTGAGAAGCACGATGCCTGACACAAGCAATAGTTTATCCGCAAGCGGATCCAGAATTTTTCCCAATTCGCTGATTTGGTTGTAGCGGCGGGCGATGTAACCATCCACTCCATCCGAGGCCGCGGTTACTCCAAACAAAAGCATGCCCGCAAGCCGATGGATTTCATTGCCGGTCCGGACATAATAGATGGTTTCCGTGACAAAAAACGGAATCAACAAAATTCGCAGGATGGTGACCTTGTTTGCGGTCGTCATTTTTCCGATTATTAGAATTAATCCGCGAAAAGGAAATGGGAAAACGGGTAGTGCGCAACCCGTCCTTTAGGGGCGGGCTGGTAACTTCTTGCGGAAGAACGGATGGGGCCTTATAGTGCGGTTGGAGATTACCCGGCAAACGCGCGTTCCAATTCCCGGTTACTGCAACGCCGTTGGCCGATGGATTGTGGTACGAGAGTGGAGCAATTAAATAGAGGACTTGATGATGGAGGATGAAAATTCCCGCTTGCGCGGCGACTTGCTCACGATAGCCAGCCGCATCAGCCACGATTTACGCACCCCACTGGGCGGCATCGTGACCGCCGCGGAAGTCATGCAGGAAATGCTTGCGGAAGTAAAGCAACCCGAGACGCTGACCAAAGCCATCATGGATTCGGTGGACGAGATGTCCCGCCTGATCAAGCAAATCGCCATTGTCACCCGCGCCACCGCCCAGCCGCTGCCTCTCAAACCGCTCAACATGGGCGGAGTCGTGGCGATGGCGCGGCAACGGGTCGAGCGATTGATCGCCAGACGCAATGCCCTTGTTATGGAGCTGCCCTCGTGGCCCGAAATCAACGGGGTGCCCGATTGGCTCGAATACGTCTGGGCCAGCCTCCTGACGAATGCGCTCCAACACACTCCTGAAAAGGTCCGAATCGAATTGAGCTGGCGCAAAGAGAACGGCCAATGCCGTTTTGGAGTGGCTGACAACGGGGGCGGAGTGCGCGAAGACCTGCGTCCCACTCTTTTTTGCCCTTTCCATATGTTGCACAAACCCGGCAGTTCACGCGGGCTCGGGTTGTCCATCGTTCAACGCTTAATGGAACTTCAGGGAGGGACGTGCGGATACGAACCGCTTCAGGAGGGATCGCTCTTTTATTTTTGTCTGCCGGCAGATTAACCGCGAGCTGAACGGTAAAACCCGAAACGGGGAACTATTCAACTTCCATTTTCCTGATTTCGAGGAAGCCGTGCAGTTGGCGGATTCGGGTGGGATGACGCATTTTTCGAAGGGCCTTGGCTTCAATCTGGCGAATGCGTTCACGGGTCACCTGGAATTGCCGGCCAATTTCATCCAGCGTGCGGGCATCGCCGTCGCCCAGGCCAAAGCGCAACTCCAAAACCTTTTGTTCGCGCTCGCTCAAGCTGCAAAGCACGTCGCCCAATTTGTCTTTCAACAGGCTGAAACTGGTAAGGTCGAGCGGGTCGCCCGCTCCTTTGTCTTCGATAAAGTCCCCCACGTTGGCGTCTTCGCCATCGCCCACCGGCGAACTCAGCGAGATTGGCTGCTGCGCCATTTTTAGAATGGTCCGAACACGATCCACCGGCATCTGCACTTCCTCAGCGATCTCATCCGCCGTCGGCTCGCGCCCGAAATCCTGCAACAGCCGTTTCTGCGCCCGCATCAGCTTGTTGATCACATCGATCATGTGGACGGGAATGCGGATGGTCCGGCCCTGGTCGGCAATCGCGCGCGTTATGGCCTGGCGAATCCACCACGAAGAGTACGTGGAAAACTTATAACCGCGCCGGTACTCGAATTTCTCCACGGCCTTCATCAACCCGATGTTGCCTTCCTGAATTAAATCCAGGAATGACAGGCCGCGGTTGGTATATTTCTTGGCGATAGCGATGACGAGGCGAAGGTTCGCCTCCACCATTTCAGTTTTGCCCTGGAGCGCCCGGGTGGCAAATTCACGCAAACGATTAAAGAGCGTCAGGAAATCCTGGTGCGGCATCCGGACAAATTCCTCCAGGGCCTTGATCTTCTGGCGTTCGGCCTCCACGAGATGCTGTTGCGCGCTCGATTCGCGCTGTTCGCCGGCTTCCATCAAAGCACGCAGGCTATAATGGATTTTTTCGTGGATGTTTTCAGCGACCAGGGTCATTTCCTCCACGACCATGCGTTTGAACCCAAACTGGCCGAACAACGACTCAAGTTTCTCCTCGATCTTGCGAAATTTCCCGTCGTGACTGGCGCGGGCGGAGGGATCAGCATCACGCCAGGCCAGGAATTCCGTGTCGGCTTCCGCATCCAGGTCGCGCACGCGCGCCACCAGCTTGCGAAGGACTTTCAAATAACCATCGCGGTCTTCCGCCAGGTGATCCAAAACTACCCGGTCAAAGCGGTCGCGCGGCGGATCTGCCAAAAGCCGTTCTGCGATTGCAATGTGTTCTTTGCCGACGAACCCTAGCCGATAAATAATCTTGCGGATTTCGCCTTCGGCCGTTTCGATTCGCTGTGAGATTTCGATTTCCTGCTGCCGTGTCAGCAGCGGGACCTGGCCCATCTGGTTCAGGTAAATGCGCACCGGATCGTCCAACGAGTCCAGCCGCCCCTCTTCCTCGTCCGAATCCGTCGGCTTCACGCGGTCCAAGTCGGCCTGGTCCACCACCTCGACGTCCAACGCGTGAAGCTTGGCAAACACCTCGTCCATTTCTTCAGGGGGCGCGCCGTCGCCGAGCACTTCGTCGATGTCATTGTAAGTGAGCCGGCCCTGCTCGCGAGAGAGCCGGACCAGTTCTTTGATTTTGTCCTGGAGCGTGCGCGGAGCGCCGTTCGGTAAGGTTTTGGAATCAGGTTCGGCGGAAGCCATCGGCTGTTTTTCGTCCGCCAGGAATCTAGTGGCCTTCGATTTCGACATACAACTCAACTTGCCAATACGAGTGTCGACAAATATCCGCCCTTTTCACATAACCGTCAAGGGGAATTAAGAAACATTCCAAATTCATTTCGTTGGTTATCGTTTCGCTGCCCGTCAAGCGGCCGGCGCTGTCACTTCCGCTGGCAACATCACCCGAACAAGTCCGTGCAAACCGGGGCGCGGCGCGGGTATTTCCAAACGTCCGTGGTGAGACTCAATAATTTTACGACTCACGACCAATCCAAGCCCCAGCCCCACATTGCGGGTTGTGTAGAAGGGCGCCGGGGCTTTCTGCGCCGCTTCCGCCGTGAATCCGTCGCCATTGTCCTCAATTTCAATTTGAATCCCGGGCGAACCCGATTTTTCCGCAACCAACTGCAAGCGTCCGACGACAGTGGGCTCTTTCAAGTTGGCCTGAAGCGCGTTCAGGATAATTTCCGCGAACGCGTGCTTCAGCGAAACGCGGTCGCCAGTGATAATGATCGGCGCGCCCCCGCCATTGGTACATTCCCATTTGGCATGCTCCGACGGCAAATGTTTGCGCGCTTCCTGATAGGATTCCTCCAACAACGATTCGATGGGAAAGGCGACCGGCTCGGAACGCTCATCGCGCGCCAGGAACCGCATTTGATTGAGCAGCCGCGTCACGCGTTTGACGCCGTCGGCCAGCGCCTGCGTCAGAGATTTGCGAAATTCCTTGTCATTGTATTTCTCCGCCAGCAATTGTTGGTGGGTCGAAAGCGGCACCATGGCATTGCCGATTTCATGGGCCAGCCGGTCGGCCATGGACCTGATCAGCCGCAGGTTCGCCGCTTCCACTTCCAGGCGGCGCAGGTGCTCGGTCTGCGTGATGTCCTCGGCGGTTAGCAGCGCCGAGACCGGCACGGGAGAATTGCCGCGCTGGAATGGAACGACACTAATATTATAATAGGTCCCGGGTGAATTATCCGGCTCATAGCGATAGGGCCCCAGGGCCGCGCCGGTTTTTAGCACCTGATAAATTTTCGCTCCGAGCTCTTGCGGCAGGTCGCTGAACTCCAGGCTTCCGGTCCGGCGATTTTTACGGCCGAAATGGCGACGCGCCGCCTTGTTGGCGTGCAAAACCTTGAGGTCACGGCCCACGACAATGCATGCGCTGTTCAACTCACGCAGCACGTCGGCCATCATCTCGTTGTTATCAGCCACCTGGTCGTGCAGCCAGATGTTGCGGAGCGCCAGCCCAACCTGCTCGAGCAGGTGGAAGATCATTTCCAACTCGACGTTCACCAACGGTTCGCCAGTCACGCGGCCATCAAAAACGGCCACGCCAACAATCGTTTCGCGGTCCAGGATCGGCACGGCAACCTGCGCGCCAAGCAGTTCAAATTCTTTTTGCGATTCGGCGTCCATGCGCGCTTCCTCGCTGTCCCGGCGCAGGATCCGGCCCAACCGCGCCAGTTGCCCGCCAATCCCCGCGTCTAATGACAACTCGAAATTCTCCAAAAGCCCGGACGACAGGCCAATGGCCGCAGTCGCGCGCAATCCGCGCCCGCCCTCAGCCGTCACCGTGTCCGCCAGCATGGGCGCGACCGGTCGATTCAAAAAGATCGCCGCGCGATTCACACTTAGAATCTCGCGGAGAAAGGACAGGAACTGCTTGAGCATGGCCTCCGCGTTTAACGAGTGAGTGAGAATGGATGAAAAATCGCGGAGCACGTCGAGCGTCTGCGACGCATTGACATACCGGCCGGACGACGTTTCGACCGGCCGAAACGACGGCGGCTGGGGTGTGAACGAAACGTGCATGGGAGCTTCCCGATGCTTCGGCGCCGGCCACAAACGTTCCAAAAGTGAGTTTAGAAGTTTGGGCCGCACCGGCGTGGTGAGGATGTGCGTGACTCCCTGAAGAAATGCTTCCTCCTCCCAATCCGATGCCGATGAAGCCGTATAGGCAATAATGGGGCACTTGCTGTCCCGCCGACGCAACCGCTCAATGACCCAAATCCCCTGCATCCCCATCAGGTCCATGTCCAAGATGCAAGCGCTGGCGATACCGTGGACCAAAAGCGGCTCTGCCTCGGCAACATCCATGCGGTGGACGACGCGATACTCCTCTGCACTGAGTGCGGCGCGAATAGTCTCTACGAAATCCGGGTGAGGAGATAAAACCAATATCGTCTTCATTCCCCTAAATAGCTAAAGTTGTTACGGTTCCTACCTGTCACCGCTCTATTTTTACACGCTTTTTTTTTGAGTCAATTGAATCTTGTTCACAGAAGTGACAAGTGCCTGCACTTATGGGACAAATTCCTTTAAATCGCGGGAAAGTGGAGCTGTTCGCAGCCAGGAACGCCGATAGATCAACCAGCTAATTCTAATTGCGCTCTGCCACTTCGGTCTTTTCTCCACCTTGCCCGGCTGTGGGCAAAAAGGGCTTTCGAAAAGCCGTTTTGAAATCGTAGCCATTCTGAAAATCTTCCCGCCGATCCTGCTCGGTGTTGGCGAGCAATCCAACATCTACCATATTGAAAACGATTTCGCCGAAATCCGGACAACCGGTAATGCCCCATTCTTCGAAGACGGTCGTCGCCATGGGACCGAATTCCTTGAGGGCAAACTGGCGGATGCCATCGAGCAATTCCTGGCCGGTGACATGCCGTACTTTTTGCTGATTTTCGCGGCTGATGAGCTTTTGGGTGAAGTCCAGGGCCTCCCGTACGAATGAATAAGCATCCCGGCGATAACGCAAATCGCGAGCCACAATCTGGTCTACCTTCAGGTCGAAATTGAGTTCGTGCATTTACTTTGACTGTTGAACCGTCGTTGTTTGTGCCGGGTGCCCGCTCCGGTAATACTTCGTGCACAAGCCTGTCAGCAACAATCCCAAAACAACCGCAAGAACCAGTTGCTCCTGCCGCGTTAAAAAGTTCACGCCAGCA
>DASYZW010000267.1:0-2867 GCA_035945915.1 Verrucomicrobiia bacterium
GCCATCTCCAATTCGGTTCCCTTGTTCGGGTTCCAGCCGGGCCAGACCAATCTGATCCAGGTCACCACGTACGACCGATACCGCAATGCCTCCACCGCACGGCATCTGTTGACCTTTGTGACGCCTTCTTTGCCGGTGGATTTTCCGGAGCTCACTGTCCTGACCAATGACCCGGGTCAAATGGAACCCGGCTATACTTTATTCACAGTTCAAAACCGCGCGGACAGCGCTGCTTACATTACGATCGTCAACTCTTCCGGGCAGGTGGTTTGGATTCGCCAGGTTTTCCAACAGACCGATATTGACGTGCAGCAACTCGCCGACGGCAACCTGTTCATTCATGAACAACCTCCGGCGAACCAATTTCTGGAAATGAACCTGCTTGGAAACGTTGTTCAAACCTGGGCCCCGGCGGCGGGCTATCCCATCAACAGTCACGTGGGCGTCCCTACTGACCGCGGCACGATTTTGTATTTGAGCGACGTCAGCGAGAGTGTGTCGAATTTTCCGATCATTCTTCCAAGCCAAAGCGACACGACAAATCCGCCACTGGGAACTGTCACCGTGGACGATAATCCCGTCGTGGAAGTGTCTACGAACGGCGCGCTGGTGAATGAATGGTCACCCCTCCATCAACTGGACCCCACGCGCGTGACCTATATAACGGCCGATTTTCCTTCGTCGTACGGATTGGATTCCGAGCATGCCAACGCAATCGTTGATGATACGAATGATAATACCATCATCGTTTCGCAACGGGATCAAAACGCGATTTACAAATTCTCCCGGCTTACGGGGAAACTGGTTTGGATTTTATCGCCGCATGATCCCGTGCTGGCGCCGGATGCCAGTTGGTCAACGAACCTTCAACAATATCTTTTGGACCCCATCGGGAGTTCTTTCGAGTGGAGCTATGGCCAGCACGCGCCGGAGTTGACGCCTCAGGGCACATTATTGCTTTTTGATGATGGTGTTGACCGGGCCAGTCCGTTTCAACCAATCCTCCCTGACCAGGACAATTACAGCCGGGCGGTGGAATATGACATTGACGAAACAAACATGACCGTTTCCCAGGTCTGGGACTCTTACGATTCCGGCATGGGAGGCGGGGACGAGCTTTATTCGTTCATCATGGGCAACGCGGATTGGCTGCCGCAAAGGCGCAACGTTTTAGCCACCTTTGCATGGATTACCTATGTCAATGGCGTGTGTCAGGGCTCGAATGGCGTCACCATGGCGCGGATAATTGAATACACTCACGACCCGGTGCCGCAGGTGGTATGGGACCTTTCGTTGTGGAATTATGACGGACCCCGGCCAAAAAACGGCGGCTTTTACGTTTATCGCAGCCACCGGATTCCCGATCTTTACGCCCATCCCGCAGAACCGGTTGCCAATGTTATTTTCGCCCTGCAGGACCAGACGGCTTCTTTGAAGTTTTCCGCCGATCCGACCTTTAGTTATGAGATTCAGGCCTCGTCCGACCTGCAAAATTGGAGAACCATTGGTTACGCGGAAGAGGAAGACGACGCTGGTGATTTTGATTTTGACGATCTGAGCGCAACCGAATTTGCCGACCGCTTTTATCGGGTGGTCACCCTGACGCAATAGCTTCGCCAGCCGCCGGTTCAACCACCGTGGGCAAGGCTTGCCATCACGCGCGACATCTCGAGCGCGGATTGGGCTGCTTCAGTTCCGCGGTTATGCCGGGGATCGAGGCAGCGATTTTCCGCCTGTTTCTGACTCTCCAAAAGAAGGACCTCGTGGATCACCCGGGATGCCATATTGCAATTGAATCTGCATCACGGCCTGGCTTACGGCTTCGCCAATGTGCGCCGCATGCAAAATCGCCTGTACCTCGACGAATTCTCGCGATCAGAAAGCACCAAGCAGCCTCGAGTTTGCGTCACGTTCAGAATAAATCAGAATAGTCTTAATACGCCTCAACGGCCCACGCCGCAGACTCTCCAATTGCAAAAGTTTTAGAATTCTTTAGCTCGGAGATTGATTCGGGCGCATCAGCGAAAAAACCGAAATCGAAGCCGATACCATCACTAAATGCGAGAATGTGAATTCCCTGACTTAAAACTTGATTGCTAAACTCGGCATTTTCTGAAAAGCAAAAATCCGCCACGTTAAGTATATCTAAGCGAACACAAACCCAACCATCATTTTCCTTTTCATTCACGTCCTGAGTGGCTATCGCCACTGAGATATTCAGATTTCCATTATCTTTATACGAAATTTTAAGTTCTCTTAAAACGGCATCATTAAATGAGTTGAAACGGTCAAGAAAAGCCGGAATGTCAGATTCAATTAGCGTCGTCATATCATTTTCCTATGCGAACGTGCGCGATTCTTCCGGAAACCGCGCTAATTAACGAAGTTTCGCCACCAAGTATCCAAGTAATATCGCCGGCTTGCAAGCTTCGAGCTTCGACCCATCGGCCAAAGGGAGAAGTGGCGCGTTCATTCTCCGGCACACCTGCTGCAGGGGGGTCAGACAGGTCATTCCGCTGGATGACCCAGAATGGATGGCTGCCGGTCGCAACAATCACCGTATCTCCCACGCTTATCCTTAAACATAATGGCCTCCGAATTGAATTGCGGCAATCGGGCCGGGCCGTTAAAAAGGGGTCATGAATGACCCGATCGTTTTTCAAAAATCTCCCTTCGTCCAAAAGGCTGATCCCGGATCGTATTGGTGGTGCGCCTGTGGGCGGTCAAAGTCACAGCCATTTTGCGATGGCTTGGGCTTGCCTCGAAAAAGCGGACAGTAAAATCGGGTCATTTAGTTAGTTGTTTTGGAGTTCGAAGTCAACGGGTGATTGGTAATTGAGCGCGCTATGGGCGCGTTGGCGATTATA
>DASYZW010000268.1:0-3897 GCA_035945915.1 Verrucomicrobiia bacterium
GCGCGGCAACAAAGTTGAAAACCAAGCGATAGTGAAAGCGTCAGCAGGATGTGATGAGCTGCTGCTTTACGGCTGCAATGAGTATAACCGTCCATATACAATTCCCGTGCCATTTGGGTGTTAGATGAAGCAATTTGCAGGCCGCTTTGGGCGCGGAAAACCCTGATTAACAACCAAATGAGCGCCGATCGTCCACTCTTTTCGGCCAGGTTGTGCCCCGGATTTGCATGGCGGAACGGCTGATGTTGTCCGCCCCCGGGCAAAAAAATGCCGAAAGAAAGAACTTGCCAATATGCGTCGAGCGAAGATTGTTGGTTAGTGGATTAAATCAGAATCGGGCACGCATTCATCAAGCATACAAGTTCGGTGGTTCGTTGGATTCGGCAGTTTGGAACAAATATTATGAAAACGATTGTCATTCTCATCAGCCTTTCCCTGGCGGGCGGCTCGCTCTTTCTTTCAGGCTGCTCCAAGGGCGCCAAATCCGTTTCGGCGGCAACCAACGACGATGCCTCGGCGGCTTCGACTGCCGTCGGCGGTTCTGATTCGGCCGGCCCGATTGACTTAAAAATCAAATGGCAGACCGGCAAGCAATACGACATGTCAATGGATTTAAATCAGTCCACGGATATCAATGTTTCCGGCCAGCCGGTTCACCAGGAACTCAAACTGACCCAGGGGCTGCACTATTCACCGCTCAAGGACCTCGATAACGGCAGGCATCAGGTGGAAATGGAATTTGATCGCCAGAATCTCGACATCGTCCAAAACGGCAAGGAAATTATGAATTGGGATTCCACCCAAAAGACTCCAATCCAGCCGGACAGCCCGGTCGCTCCAGTTGCGGCCGTCATGAGCGCCATGCTGGGCGTGCCGCTTGATTACACCCTTGCCGCCGATGGTTCGGTTGAAAGGATTGACGGCATTGATTCATTGACAAACCACATTGCCGCCGCTGTGCCCGAGCAGCGGCAACGAGTCTCGCTCGCGCAATTATTTGACGAAGACACTCTAAAGCAATACGGCTCGTTCTCACAGTCGCTGCCCGATCATCCGGTCAAGATCGGCGACACATGGAGTTCGAGCCATGATATCAACAACCCCGCCGGCGTGATGACAGTCGATGGCACTTACACTTTCAAAAACTGGGAGCAGCACAGTGGCCATAACTGCGTGCATATTTTAATTACCGGTGACATCAAGACCAAATCCGCTTCGGCGGCAACCGTGGGCGCAGTCGTCAAGGTCCAGAATGGGACCATCGGCGGTGACGCGTGGTTTGACCCTGACCTGGGGATGTTCGTGGACATTGATACCGGCCAGGACCTGACATTGAATATCACGACGCGAACCATGGAGCTCAACGAGCACATGAAACAAAAAGTCGACATGGCGCTTCTGAGTATTAACCCATAAGTGGCCGCGATAGCGCATTGCGCCGTCTGCGCTCCATTTAGCGGCGCAACAGGCCTGGTAGAACATGCCGCTATCGAATCGTTTCGGCCGTGAGCATGAAACATGAAGGCAAAGCGCGCATTTACGTTAATTGAATTGCTCGTGGTTGTTGCAATCATCGCAATTCTTGCGGCCCTGTTGCTTCCGGTGCTTGGGCACGCCAGGGAAAGAGCCCATCGCATCCATTGCCTCAACAACGAAAAACAATTGGACC
Source organism: Verrucomicrobiia bacterium (assembly GCA_035945915.1). Taxonomy (GTDB): domain Bacteria; phylum Verrucomicrobiota; class Verrucomicrobiia; order Limisphaerales; family UBA11358; genus UBA11358. Next base: position 1,670 of record DASYZW010000268.1, read on the forward strand.
TCGCCTGGCAACTCTATGCCGATGAGGACAACGGGATTCTCGTGTCCAACGTCTGGGATTTTCGATCGGCGAGTGTGCCCGAAAGTCCGGTTGGAAGCTGGGTCGTTGGAAATGCCAGCCTCGACACGAATGAAACCGACATCACTGAGGGAAGCATTTTTCCGTATATCAAAGTCATTGCCAGTTACCGATGCCCGGCCGACCAGAACTTCGTATTGGGAACCAGCGCCTTGGTTTTACGCAGTTATTCCTTGAGTTGTTTTCTGGGTGGTCCGCCATCTGATACTGCCAAATTCAATATCAGGCCGGTCAGTCGCCTCAACCAAATCAGAACGCCCGCCAGTTCACTGACGTTTATTGATGAAGACATATCGACTATTGATGATGGCCATTTTCTTTATTCCGATACGGCTAACATTTGGTACAACCTGCCCGCGTGGCGACATGCTAACGGCGATACCCTGGCCTTTGCCGATGGGCATCAGGAATATTGGAAATGGCGAAGTTCCCTGGCGGTTGATCTGACCCTCAACTACGGACAACCTGTGACCGACCCGGCAGCCCTTCAAGACATTCAAAGGCTTCAAAAAACCGCCACGGAAGCGGCCAATTGAAGTGCCCAAAGGCTGCATGTCGAGTTTCTGGTTGCCTTCGTTCTCACAGATTTACTTGACGACGGTAATCTTTCCGACCTTGCTTTTTACATTCGAAACGTCCACAATGAACGGGATCTCCCGGAGGGCTTCAATCGCTTTCTTCCCTGCTTCCCATTCATTTTTCGCAACGACCGTGAATGTTTTCTTATCCGTCGCAATGCGTTCGACCGTCACCACGAATTTTCTTTTCCGTGGCGGGGACTTAGGTCGCAATTGAGGCTTTGGCCGCGTATTCGCTTTTTGTCTTTTGGAAGTGGTTTGGAGATTTGCAGGAAATTCTACAGGTGTCCCAGGCACAGGCTCTGCAACCAACCCGTAGTTGATGCCGACAATACGGACATCCGGAACCCGGGGCAACGGCTTCGGAAAAATCAAATAGATAGCGGATTTCTGCGGGTGCAGGCCGATTTGCCCGAAATCCTTTTTCCCCGTTCCCGGATGTTGCGAGACTGTGAGAATGCGGTTGGTTTTCAAGGCTTCCTGTAAATGCAAGTCCATCTCCGGCTTAACCCATAGCGTAGCGGTCTCGGGCTTGCCTGAATCTTCAACCAGCTTCGAAAAGCGAATTTCCTTTGGCACAATCAAATATCACACATAACTTAAAAACAAAAAAGGAGCGGGTCTTTGAGAATCGATCAAAGTTCCCGAAGCGATCCGGCGACCGGATCGGTTGGCCGTCCCTCTTTGCGAGGATGGGTTGATTTTAAATAAGCTCGTGCCGGATTTGGCTGCGGATGGCGGACTACGGGCTTTTCTTCAAAATCTTCAGCGCGGCGATTTGATTTTGCAAATCGGCGGCAATTTGTTTGAGTTTTTCCGCGGCTGCGGACTGGGCATCCTGAACCCGTTTCATTGCGGCTTGTTGGTCGGCGGCAGAGCCGGTGTTTTGGGCGTCCTGTAATTGTTGCTGGGCAGCTTTAATCTCAGAATCGGTTTCCGCCGTCGCGTCTGCGAAGGCTTTAAGAGCCGCGGCACGCAGGGTTTGCGTCGCTGCGTCAAGGGAAGCGGTTGCGTAATCGGGGACCTCCCGTTTTACCTGTTCGATGACCGCAGGATCAGTTGGCTGCGCTGGCGCCGGCGGTGGCTGCGGCGTAGCAGCCGGCGGCGCCGGCATGCCAACCGATTCCGGCGCGGTTGCGGGTGCTCCCGAAGCGGTCTGAGAAGCCGTTCCGCCATTCATGCCGGCAGCATGATGAAACCAAACAGTGGTAATGCCCACCCCCGCGAGAAACGAAACCAGCGCGACCATAACAATTCGGACTGAGCCGTGTTCCGACCAGCGCGAGTTTCTTGCGATATATTTTGTAGTGAGCATGGGTTTCATATTCTTAACACGTTCAATATTAATCAGAAATTTTTGGCCGCAACATATTTAAGCAACTTACCATCCCATGGTGAGCAAACGGCAAAAGAGGGTGAGCCGGTTTTTTAAGGGGATGTCATGTTGGCACGGATATTAAATGGAAACCCCGGGTCCAGTCAGAAGTTGCTCGCGCGCGGCAGCACTTTGCGCCGCGGCCACTATTTGCGCCGTGCTCATGCTCACCGGGTTGTCCGCGGCGGCGCAGAACG
>DASYZW010000269.1:0-2360 GCA_035945915.1 Verrucomicrobiia bacterium
ATTCCAGTTGGCGCTGCCCTGTTCGAAATCGCCGTTGTTGTTGACGCCAATGACGGGCGTGGCCTTGACCACGAAATTGTCGAAATATACCGGACCGCTGCCCCAGATATCATCTCCGAAAATGTTCATGGAGAGGCGCAGGTCGGCGGTAACTGCGTTGTGAGTGGGGTCGGCCGCGACTCCGTGGAAGTGATGCCAGCCGTTGCCGCCGACGTCATTGTTGGGAGTGCCGAGGTGGAAATTGTGTTCGCCCAAAAAGTTTCCATTGGAATCTTCAAAACGAAGTCCAACGCGAACCTGGTCTCCGGTATAAATCGGCACTGCCATGTTATAGTCGAAATCGACGCTAACGCCGGCGTTGCCGCGGGTGGCTCCGCCAAGGTAAAAGTTATTCACTCGGAGGTCATTGCCGCCGGAGGGCGTCACGCTGCCGTCGGCGGTCATCATCACGGAATTGCTTCCCGGGGAACTGGGGCCGTTGGTGCCGGGATTGAAGAAGCTTTCAGAACCGCCGGGGCCGCCGGGGCCGCCGGCATTCCAATTCACTGACTGGCTTTCAAAATCGCCATTGTTATTGACGCCGATTGCCGGGGTGGCCTTGACCGAGAAATTGTCAAAGAGCACCGGGCCGCTGCCCCAGATGTCATCGCCGAAAATATTCATGGAAATTCGAATGTCCATATTGACGGCGGACAATGTGGGGTCCGCGGCCACGCCGTGGAAATGATGCCAACCGGTCCCGCCCACGTCATTGTTTGGGCTGCCGAGATGGAAGTTATGTTCGCCCAGGAAGTTGCCATTGACGTCTTCGAACCGGCAACCGACGCGGATCTGGTCGCCACTGGAGATGGGATCGAGGATATTATAATCAAAATCAATGCTGATGGAATTGCTGCCTCCCGCGGCAGGCCCGAGTGAAAAATAGTCGCAACGCATGTCGTTGCCATTAGGCGGGGTGACGCTCCCATCGGCCGTCATAAGGGCGCAATTGGTGCCGAGCTGGCTGGGGCCGTTGGTGCCCGGGTTGACGAAAGTTTCAGATCCGCCGGAGGTCCCGGGGCCGCCGCCGCTCCAGTTTGCCCCGCCATTTTCGAAATTTGGATTGAGGGGTCCCAGGGTAAAATCGGCTTTGGCCGGTGATATTGTGAATGCCACGGCGAGTGCGACGGAAAGCGGCGACCACAAGCTGAAGTGTGTACTTTTATTCATAGGTCCTTTTTTTAAGCAGTTCGATCTTTAATGGCGTCCCATCGGCAGCATTCGCCACAAACGTGTTTTTTTCGGCGACCGTGGGCTATTTCCACGAACATCGCAGAACCAGCGTTTTTTGTATATTACACGTTAGTGTAGCTGGCCCCGTTCAAGGCATAAAAGGGTTGCCGCTCATGCGGGGAGGCCTATGCTGTAAGTCGACACCCGCACGTGGACACTGTGAAAGATGTATCGCGTAATATGCGACTGGGCCGACTCGGCGTTGGATATCAGGCATGGTTTTGCCGATTGGCCATCGTTGGTTGCCTTTGGTCCGCGCTCCCGGTAAGTGCCGCGTCCCCGGCCGGGAACAAACCTCCCGGCAAAGTAATCCATGCATATGCGCTAACTTCTGCGAACGATGCTCCTGAGCGCGACCCGATGGATTGGCGGCTATTGGGGTCCAATGACGGCGGCAAGACCTGGCTGACTCTTGACATTCGCACTAACGAAATCTTCCGGGAACGGCTGCAGCGAAAGGTTTACATCACTTCAAATGAATCCGCTTTCGGGGCGTACCGATTCGAAATTGACCGTGTGCGCGATCCCGTAGCGGCAAACTCGGTGCAATTGGCGGACCTCGAGTTGATGGGCGATAACGGGGACGAAGACGCAGTGACGCCTGGGTTTACGGACAGGATCAACTGCCGGGGTGATAATCCGCCGGCTGAAACCGTCGCGAATCTATTTGATCATAGTCCGGGAACCAAATGGCTGGACGGGGGCGCGGACGAAAATACCCGCGCCTCGTGGATTCAATGGCAGTATTCGTTTTCAACCGCGCCGCCGCCCGTAAAAGCAATCCATGAATACGCATTGACCTCCGCGAATGATTTTCCGCAGCGTGATCCAATGGATTGGCGGTTGCTGGCCTCCAATGACGGCGGCCGTACCTGGGTGACTCTTGACGCGCGGACAAATGAAGTGTTTGAGACGCGGCAGCAGCGAAAGGCATATAAAATCTCGAACGAGACAGCATATGGCGCTTACCAGTTGGTGATTGACCGGGTGCGCGATCCGGCTGCCGCCACCTCCGTGCAACTGGCTGAACTCGAATTGATGGGCCAAAGCGAGAAAGATCGCACGCCCACGCCTGGATTCACCGACAT
>DASYZW010000270.1:0-1580 GCA_035945915.1 Verrucomicrobiia bacterium
CAGCACAAAACCTTCCTCATTGCCTGTGCAGCCGCCCGACGCCGTCAGGAACAAGCGCGAATTCAGCGCCGGCCGGACCGAGTTGTAACCCAATTGCGCCAGCCGTTGAATATCGGCCTGGGTGATATAATTTCGCCTGAACTCGTGCCAGAATCGGCTGGCGGCGTCCGGCCCCAGCAACTCTTGCGTAAGCTGCTCGATGCGCCGGGGACGGTCGGCGCGCTGGCCGAACTTCCACATATAGCCTTCCGGCAGGAACCAATTGCCCAGCCCTAACCCGCGCAGCAGCACCTTCCGGCCCTGTTCATTGACGATGTCCTCGCCGCGGGTGTGGAGAAAAGTCAGGCCCCGTGCCGTCTGGGCCGCGGCCGCTTGGAAGCAAAGCAAGACCGTGGCGCAGAAAATGACAGTCGGGAAGCCGAAACGCCGGGCGAAATTGAGTGCGATCCGTCTCACAGTTTCCATGGCGGGGTGGTACACCATTGGCAAGGGGAGCGCATCTCTGAATTTTGCGTTTTAATCTTAATCGTAATCGACCGTTTCCACACCAGTGAAATCCGCGCAATCCGTGGCCGTGTGGCCGCTATCTGTAACCCTGGTTAGATGTTGACATGGGCTTATAAAACCAAAAGCATTTCAGCCTGAGGCTAATGGAATGCAAACGATTGAATTATGAGAGACGTTCGACCTAGTTCGTGGTGTGCGTCAAAAACGCCGGCTATACGGCAGCACTGGACTTGTAACAAGATTTACCGTGTCCTGCCCGATTGCGACGCTGTGGATGGAGACCTTTGCATCATTGACGAAAGCAGCAAAACCGATATAAAGGATTAATATGGGCGAGCATTTCCTGAAAGACTTTGTCGCGGGGCAAGAACGGCAAAAACCAGAACCCTGGTACAATCCTGATGGCGATTGTATCATTTATCAGATGTCAGATGAGGCAGTCGTGGCGGAACGCGTTGACGATATCTTGACGATCTACAATTCGGCCATAACGGGGAAGTCCATTGGTTATGAATTAAAGGGCGTGCGCGCGCTGGCCAGAAATTTTGGCTGGAGGACCATTGTGGTCGAGTGCAAAGAGGATGGCGGAGAAATACAAGAAGTGTCTGTAACGGCGCTACTGCTGGCGGCTTACGAGCAGGGCCCGAAAACAATTGGGCGACGCAAGGCGTATGCAGAGGCATTCGACTCCTTTGCCGCAACTGGCAGAATGCGTGCCGATGACCTCGCGGCTTTATTCCGCTAGCCAGTCCCTTTCCGCGACTTGCGCCTCAGCACGCGCGGGCCGCCTGATAACCTGACAACCTGTCCCCTACGGCACCTGTACCGCGCGGTAAAAGCGGTACGCGATGCTCGGGGCCGCCGGATCGCTGAACACCGCCGCGCCGAACACATTCGTTACCGTTCCCAGCGGCGTCCAGGTCGAGAAATCGCTCGAACCGTCTATCCGGTAATGCGCGCCGTAATCGCCCAGCACTGTCAGTTGGAACCCATCGGATTTAAGGGGCCCCGGAGCGCGGACTTTAGCTTTAGTCCGCAGCAACGCGCAAACGTCACAGCCCGCTGCAACATTA